>CAZIIX010000188.1:0-1827 GCA_964539345.1 uncultured Actinomycetes bacterium
GGGGCGACCGCCGTCACCTCCGGCACGGCCAGCTGCGGCACCGAGACCTCCGGCGGCGGCGCATATGTCGCCCGCTCGGTCCGGTTGCGCCCGGCCTCCTTCGCCGCGTACAGCGCCCGGTCGGCGGCCTCGAGCATCCGCCACACCGCGTCCGGACGCGCGCAGGCCGAGCGCGGCGCCTCGACGATGCCGATGCTCACGGTCACGGTCGGGCTCGACGCGGCCAGTGCCCGGTGGAAGTCGGCGGCGACCGGTTCCGCGCTGCCGATCACGACCGCCGCGAGCTCCTCCCCGCCGGTGCGGGCCACCAGGCCGTCGCCACCGACCGCACGCTGCAGCGCGGCCGAGACCCGGCGCAATACCTCGTCACCGGCGGCGTGGCCGTAGTCGTCGTTGAAGCGCTTGAAATGGTCGATGTCGGCGACCAGCAGCCCGATCGTGGCGTCCCGCCGGGCGGAGGCGACGAGCCCGCCGAACGCCGGGCCGAGTCCGCGCCGGTTGTGCAGGCCGGTCAGCCCGTCGGTGAGGGCCAGTCGCCGCAGCTCCGTCATTCGCCGGCTGGTGCGATGGCTGACCCTGCGCACGAACAGCGCGCTGCCGACCACGACGCAGACCGTGAACACCATCTCCAGGCCGTCGGCGAGGATGCTGCGCGGTGGGGTGGGGATCCCCATGATCGTCGGGATCAGCACGATGTCGAGGACTAGCTGCGCCCGGTAGATCAGCGTGGGCATGCTGGCCGCGGCGATGACGGTGGGTATGACGACGAACAGCGACACGGTGCGCGCCTCGTCCATGGAGGGCCCGCTGAGCTGCATCAGCAGCGGCAGGGCGTCCAGCGCGAGCAGCCCGCACACCGCGCCGAGCACATGGTGCAGGGCCGGGGTGGCGAGCAGGGCGATTCCGATGACGGCGGACATCGCCGCCAGCACCGCGCGGACGGTGATGCTCGCGTCCCACTGGCCGGTCGCGGTGCGTTGGTAGATCGCGTAGAGGGAGATCGTCACGGCCATGAACAGCAGTGCGATGCCGGTGGGCGCGGCGGCGCGCGGTAGCCGCAGCATGCGGTCGATGGCATCGCCGCGCGTGCCCTGCTCGGTGTGCTGGCGCAGACGGACCACCCCCACGAGGGCACGGAGCAATGCGACGGACGAGAATCAGGAACGACTACGCACAGTAACGACGAAGTGGCATTAGCGTATCACGGTTCGCAGACGGTGACACGTCCGCCGTCCGAGGGATATCCCGGTCGAACCGCCACCATTTCCGGCGCGCCCGAGCTGCTCCGGCCCGCCGACGGAGCCGGCCCCGCGCCGCTCGATGCGCTGGTCGCAGCCGTTCCCGAGCGCGCCTCGGCCGAGGAACGACGTCCGGCCGGCCGTCCGTCCGAATGGGTGGCCTGGGTATCGTTCGGGTGATCGCGCGTGCCGAGCACGTGGCCCACGGTGTCAGTTTGAGCGGTTTCCGTCGCGTGGTGGGCGCGCTTCGCCGTCACCAGCGCCGCGTCCGCGGTGGCGACCAGCGTCCACAGCGAGCGCATCCGGTACTGGGCGGCGACGGCCGACCCGATGGACACCGACAGCGGGATGGGCAACAGCGCGACCGCGTTCTGGATCGTCTTCGATAGCGGCAGCGGCGACACCGACGGCGCCACCACGACGAATTCGTCGCCACCTGTTCGGCCCACTACGGCACCGATTCCCGCTACTGTGCGTAACGTTGACGCTAGCCTGATCAGGGCGTCATCACCCGCCGCATGCCCGTGAGTGTCGTTGATGCTCTTGAAATCGTTGACGTCCACCGCCAGCACCGTGTGCTGCTCGGCGG
>CAZIIX010000188.1:1927-5398 GCA_964539345.1 uncultured Actinomycetes bacterium
TTGATGCTCTTGAAATCGTTGACGTCCACCGCCAGCACCGTGTGCTGCTCGGCGGTGGAGAGCCGGGCGAACGCGATCTCCAGCCCGTGCCGGTTGACCAGCCCGGTGAGCGGATCGGTCACCGACCACCGGTGCAGGTCCGAGGCCGCCTGCTCGTTGCGGTCGCGCAGCCAGGACACGAACTCGGCGGCACCGATGATGATGACCACGTGCACGGCGGTCGCCGACAGGGTGGCGACCGAGATGACCGGGGCCAGGGCGACCAGCGCGGCGAACACGACGAGCAGGTGGTGCAGCACCAGGCCGAATCGGGAGAACCGCTGGGCGAGCATCAGTCCGGTGAGTAGGAACGGCAGCATGGTGTTGATGCGCGCGGCGGCATCGGCGTGCTGGACGATCATCAGCAGCGCGATGAGGTCGGTGCCGAGGATCCCGGAGAACCAGCGGAACCGCTCGAACAGCGGAGTGGTCCCGACCAGGATCGCCCCGACGATCACCCCGGCGAACGTCAGCGCGGTGATCACCGGCCCGAGGGAGCCGGAGTGGACGTGGGTGGATCCGCCGGCGGACCAGGCCAGCGCCAGCGCGGACATCGTCAGCAGCGTCCATCCGGGCAGGTACGCCTGCGGGGTCAGCGTGTCCGCGCTGTCGGCCGCCACCGCCGCGACCTGCGGTGTGGGCGTCGCCCGGGTCGCGATCGGCACCTCACGGTCGTAGCGCTGCTCGCAGATCCGGTCGCGCCCGGCCTCCTTCGCCTCGTACAGGGCCCGGTCGGCGCAGGCGAGCAGTCGGGCCAGGTCGTCGGGCCCGGTGAGCTGTCCGGCTCGGACCCGCACGATGCCGAGGCTGGCCGTGACGCGCGGCCGGTCGGCGCCGGCCAGGCTGGTGCGGAACGCCTCGGCCACCGGGCGCGGATCGCCGATGACGATGGCCGCCAGTTCCTCCCCACCGAGCCGGCAGACCAGACCCCCCGGCCCGGCCGCATCGCGCAAGGCACGGCCGACCCGTTGCAGCACGACGTCGCCGGTCGCGTGCCCGTACTGGTCGTTGAACCATTTGAAGTGGTCGATGTCGACCATGACGATGCCGATGTGCTGTTCCCGTCGCGCGTGCGCCAGCATCCGGCCGAACGCCTCGGTCAGCCCGCGGCGGTTCAGCGCGCCGGTGAGTTTGTCGGTCAGCGCCAGCGTGCGGAGCTCGCCGATGCGGGCGGTGATGGTGCGGACCACGATCCCGATCAGCGTGGTGCTGGCCACCAGTACCCCGATCGTCACCCCCGTCTCGAACACCCGGTTCAGCCCCGGTTCGCCCGCCGGCAGCACACCGACCATCACGGCCAGAAGCACCGCGGCCCCGATCAGGTGCGCGAAGCAGAAGCGGCGGGGCAGCCCGGCGGCGCCGACGAGGCCCGCGGCGATGACCAGGACGGCGGCCGTCCGGGTGTCGCCGGGGTTGCCGGGCGCGAGCTGGTAGGCAATCGCGACGGTGTCCAGGATGACGACGGCGACGGCGCGGTGCAGCGTCGAGCGCGCCGACCGGTGCAGCCAGATCACCACCGCGGCAGCGACCGCCAGCAGGGCCGCGACCAGCATGACGAGGTTCCCGGCGCGGAGTGCGCCGGTGACGGCGACCTCGTAGCCGACGCCGAACAGGCCGAGGGTGGCGGCGAACGCCAGCAGCATCGCGGCCCATACCGGGGAGGAGACCATGCGCAGCGATGCGGAGACGGGATTGCCGGCCCTCGTCGCGGCGCGGTCGGTGCCGCCGCGGAGAGCCCGGATCATGCGCATTGATCACCGCCGGTCCAGCGGGCGTACGGAGTGTAGCCAAGTAGTTACCGTATGTAACGGCAGGTCGGGCGGTAACCTGAGCACACCGGCGAGAAATGTCAGGATGATGCAGTGGAGATCCGGCCCGAGACCGCACGCCCGCGAGGGTTCGCTCCCGCGGCCCGCGCCGCGGTGGAACCGTTCTATGTGATGAAGGTCTGGGCGGCCGCTGCCGAACGGGCCGCGCGCGGGGAGCGGCTGTTCAACCTGGCCGCGGGCCAACCGTCCACACCTGCGCCCCGGCCGGTGCTCGCCGCGCTGCATTCCGCGCTGGACAAGCAGATCCTGGGTTACACCGAGGCGCCCGGCATCATGCCGCTGCGCGAGTCCATCGCCCGGCACTACCGGGTCCGGTACGGCATGGAGGTCGACCCAGCGAACGTGGTGGTCACGACGGGCTCGTCCGGCGGTTTCCTGTTGGCGTTCCTCTCGGCGTTCGACGTCGGCGCACGGGTGGGGCTGGCCCGGCCCGGCTACCCCGCCTACCGCAATCTGCTCGCCGCGCTCGGCTGCGAGGTGGTCGACCTGCCCTGCGGCCCGGACACGCGCTTCCAGCCGACCGTCGCCATGCTCGACGGGCTGGGTCTCGACGGCCTGGTCCTGGCGAGCCCGGCGAACCCCACCGGCACCATGCTCTCCCCGCACGAGGTCGCGACGATGGCGACATACTGCGCCGAGCGGGGCATCCGGCTCGTCTCGGACGAGATCTACCACGGCATCACCTATGCGGACGCCACTGCCGCCAACCATTCGGAAAATGATGGTCGTGCGGCAGAGAACATCGGCCCAGATCCCCTGCAGGACGACCATCATGTGGCCGGGGCCGGGGCCGGGGCGGGAGCCGAGGACGGGGCCAGGGGCGTGGGCGATGGAACGGGCGACGCCGCCGAGGGTGTCGGGCGTCCGGTCTCGGCCTGGGCCACCGACCGATCCGGGTTCGTCGTCAATTCGTTCTCCAAGTACTTTTCCATGACGGGGTGGCGCATCGGCTGGATGCTGGTCCCCGACGACCTGGTGGACGCGGTCGACGCCATCGCCGGCAACGCGGCGATCTGCCCGCCCGCGCCGGCGCAGTTCGCCGCGCTCGCCGCGTTCGACGCCTACGACGAATGTGACGGCCACGTGGCCCGCTACGCGAAGAACCGGGAGCTGCTGCTGACCGGACTGCGCGAGCTCGGGTTCGACCGGATGGCACCGGCGGACGGCGCCTTCTACGTCTACGCCGACGTCTCGCACCTGACCGACGACTCGGAAGCGCTGTGCTGGGACGTGCTGCACCGGGTCGGTGTCGCCACCGCGCCGGGCCGGGACTTCGACCCCGTCGACGGCCACCGCTATCTGCGGATGTCCTTCGCCGGGGACGCCGAGACGCTGCGCGGTGCGTTGGACGCCTGGGCGGAGTACCTGCGCGACCGCTGAGAGCGCCGAGACGGCGGGCGGCGAACCGCCGCGCGTTTCCGATGACGGCGACCGTGACCCGTTACGCTGGTCGGCGGGAGGCACCAATGGAGAACTTTTTCAAGATCGTCGGCATCATCGTCGTCGCCTGGATCGTGCTCGGCCTGCTCGGATGGCTGCTGGTGGCGGCGCTGAAGATCGTGTTCTGGATCGCGCTGATCGCCGGCATCGCCTACATCGTCGC
>CAZIIX010000189.1:0-3894 GCA_964539345.1 uncultured Actinomycetes bacterium
TCGGCGGGCATCGGCGCGGTACCGAGCTCGGGTAACGGGTCGTACCCGTGGAAGTAGCGGATCACGCTGTTGGCGACGGCCAGGATCGGGACGGCGAAGAGCGCGCCGACGATGCCCATCAACGCCGCGCCGATGACGACGGCGATCAGCACCGCCAGCGGGTGCAGGTCGACCGCGCGCCCCATCAGGAACGGTTGCAGCACATGGGACTCGACCTGCTGAACCAGGATGACCACGCCGAGCATGATGATCGCCACCGTCAGCCCATGCGTGACCAGCGCGATCAGCACGGCCACGGCGCCGGCGGCGATCGCCCCCACGATGGGGACGAACGAGGTGAGGAAGACCAGCACCGCCAACGGGAACGCGAACGGGAGCTGCAGGATCACCGCCCCGATCCCGATGCCCACCGCATCGATCGCCGCGACGATCACTTGCACCCGCACGTAGTTCGTCAGGCTGACCCAGCCGCGGCGGCTCGCCTGGTAGGTGGGCTCCTGAGCCGGCCGGGGCATCAGACTGATGATGAACACCGCGATCCGCTGTCCCTGCGCCAGGAAGAAGAATGTGGCGAACAGCGCGATCAGGATTCCCGCCAGGAAGTTCCCCAGCGACGTCGCCCAGTCGATCCCGGTCGCCACCCACCCGCTGTTGCTGACGGCATCCTTGGCGTTGTCGAGGTACTCGTTGACCTGTTTCTGGCTCAGGTGCAGCGGCCCGGAGTGCAGCCAGGACAGGACGGTGTTCAGGCCCTCCCTGGCCTGGTCGAACAGGTCAGTCATGCCGGACGCGATCTGGGTGCCGACGAACGTCAGCAGCCCGGCCACGACGATGATCAGCACGAAGATCGCGGTCAGCGCGGCCAGCGTCATGGGGAAGCGGAGCCGCTCGTGCAGAAGCCGCGCGAGTGGCCACAGGATGGCCGTCAACAGCAGCGCGACCGCCAGCGGCACGATCGCGACCGCGACGGACCGCAGCGCGATGACGAGCAACGCGGCCGCCGCGACGATGACCACGATGCGCCAGGACCAGCTGGCCGCCACCCGGAGCGGCGGCGGCACATGGTCGCGATGCGGAGGTGGCGCGTTTCCCGATGTCATTCCGCGAAAGATACCCCACGACGCCCCGGGTCAACCGCAATTCGGGTATGACGGGGCCCCGACGTTGCCCGGCCGACCACGGCACGTGGTTTGACGGGTGCGCGGCGGGGGAAGTCCTGGTCCGAGCCAGCGTTGCGAGTTCCACGGCACTGCCCGACGCCGGAGCGGAGCTGCCGCAGGCGCACCGCAGGACGGCGTGCCGCCTCGAATGGAAGGACACGAACATGCGGAATGTGTGGAAGGGCCTCGTCATCGGCGCGGTGACCGGCGCCGGAATCGGCCTCGTGATGGATATCGCGGCCTTCCTCGGCCGGCGATTCGGCGCCGCCAGCGAACAGACGCGTGAGAGCATCCGGGACCGCGCTCCGGACCTGGCCGCGTCCGTCGCGGCCACCGCCAACGACATGGCCCAGCGCCTCGATCAGGCGGACATCCCAGGCCGCGCCAGTGATCTCGCGCACCGGGTCGCGGATTCCTCTGCCGGGCAGGCCGTTGCCGGCGCGGCACAGTCCGTCGGCGAGGCGATCGGGCAGGCCGCCACCCGTGCGACCAAGGCTGTCGGCGACACCATTCCGGGCAATGACAGGGCGCACGCCTGATCGGTCGCGCGGCCTGCCGGGTGCAGGTCCCGAGCGGATTCGCGCCCTATGCCTGTGCGCTACGGCCGCGGCACGCTACGGCTGCGGCACGAGGTCGGCGAATTCCTGCACGATGACCGTCATGGTGCGAGCGACGCAGTCGGCGTCGCAGCGCCCGGCCCGGTAGCCGGAGCCGCAGGTGCCGATCTCGGCGAGTGCGGCCCGCAGTTCGCGTGACTCGACACGGGTGTCGTCGTCGGGTGGTGGCTCGGCGACCTCGGCGGCGGCCTTGCGTCGGGCCTCTTCGCCCGCCTGGTAGCCGGCCACCGCGTTGACCATGGAACCGGTCATGGCGTCGGCATCGATGGTGCCGGCCAGGAAGTCGCGTCCGCGGGCGACCACCGGCGTCAGCGCGGCGCGCATCCGCTCGACATGGTCGGCGAATCCGCGTTCGGCGGATCCGTGCACTGTGCTCATGCTCCCTCACCTCTGGTTCCATTGTGCTCCGCGTGGCGCCGCAGCATCGGTGTGTGATCGGTATGGTCACCGGTATGTCACCGTGGCGCTACTGCCGCGCGCGCTCGAGTAGTTGCGTGCGGCGGTGCACGCGCCCGACGGTGCTGACGATGCTGAACGCCACCATGCCGATCATCAAGACCCAGAACGTCCAGACCGACCACCGGTAGTGCGCGTGCAGTGCCCAGGTCTCGGACACGGCGAGCAGGAAACCCCCGACGGCCACGAACATCCACGCGCTGGTCGTCTCGCGGAAGTGCAGGACGTCCTCCAGCTGGGAGGCAGACATCTCGCGCAGCATCGTCTCCTGGAAGTCGTGGTTGCGCCTGGCCCGCAGGATGTAGGCGACCGGGGGGACCAGCAGCCACCAGCGGGAGATGCGGGGCGGGCGCGGCACGTTCGCGAGCGCCCTGCCGAATTCGTCGCGGTCGAAGTCCTCGTCATTGATGTCGATGGCCGCCTGCTGGATCGGGCCGATGACGAGCAGCCAGGCGCCGACGAAACTGCACCATTCGATGATGTCCGACACCGGTCGATCCTAGAACCTGGCAGCGTCAGGGCGCGGGTCGGCGCGGGCGCACCGACCTCACATTCCCGGCGGCCGGCGCGTCTACCTGATGTCGAAGCGCCGATCGGCGCGGCCGGCGCAGTGCGCGGTCGGGAAGGGGACGGATGATGGTCGCCATGGGATGCGGGTATGACGAAGGCCACGGGCCGGCACATGACGGCTAGGCCACCGTTCGAGCGCATCGTGCACGACCACGGCCGCACGGTGCTGCGAGTGTGCCGCGTCGTCGTGGGCGCCGTTGATGCGGACGACGCCTGGTCCGAGACGTTCCTGGCCGCCCTGCGGGCCTATCCGGACCTTCCCGCCGACGCGAACGTCCAGGCCTGGCTGGTGACTATCGCGCACCGCAAGGCGATCGACATCGCGCGAGCCGCGGCCCGCCGTGCCGTGCCCGTGGCCGAGGTGCCGGACCGGATCGCGGGCCGCCACACGGGGCAGCCGGATCCCGGCAGCGGGCCGCTCGATCTCGACGAGGACCTGCAGGCCGGGCTGGCGTCGCTGTCGGACAGGCAGCGGCAGTGCCTTGCCTACCACTACCTGGGCGGGCTGCCCTACGCAGAGATCGCCGCGATCATCGGCGGTAGCGCGGACGCAGCGCGCCGGGCGGCGTCCGACGGCCTCGCCGCCCTGCGCCGCGACGCGCGCGTGACAGCACTGAAGGGAGTGCAGCAATGAGTATCGGCCGCAACGACTCTCGTGACTCTGGAGATGCGGCGGTCGCCGGGACGGCGGCTGGCGCAGCGGGGGTCGCTGGGAGGGGGGTCGACGGTGCGGGGGCCGACGACGACCTCGTACGCCACCTGACCGGCCACCCAGTGAAGGGCACACCGCAGGAGGACGGGCGGCTGCGTACGCTGCGCGCCCGACTGGCGGAGGCGGCCGACCGCGACGGCGTCCTGGACATCGCCTACCGCACCGTCGAGACGCCGGTGGGCACACTGCTTCTCGCGGCGACCGACCGTGGGCTGCTGCGGGTCGCGTACCCGTCGGAGGATCACGACGCGGTGCTCCAGACGCTGGCCGAGCGAGTCAGCCCACGCGTGCTGGCCGCGCCGGCCCGGCTGGACCCGGTCGCAACCGAACTCGACGAGTACTTCGCCGGTCGGCGACGCCACTTCGACCTGCCGTTGGA
>CAZIIX010000189.1:3994-5377 GCA_964539345.1 uncultured Actinomycetes bacterium
CGAGCCTGCCGTCCCGCAGCCAGAACGCGAGGAACTCCTCGCTACCGGTGGCCGGGCCGGATCCGTTGCCGGAAGCGACGTTCGGATCGGTGCCCGGCAGCGCACGCACGACGTAGTCGTCGCCGGCCGCAGGATCACCGGTGCATTCCATCCAGATCTGGTACTGGTCGGAGAAGAAGAACGGGATCTGCGAATAAGGCTCGCCTGCGCCGAGCATGGAACGCGCGGCCGCCGCACCCTCGACGATCGCCGTGGCGAAGTGTTCCAGACGGGTCCTCCTGCCCAGCGCCGCGTTCGGCACGCTCGCCACATCACCCGCGGCGAAGACATCCGGCTCGCTGGTGCGCAGCAGCGCGTCGGTCACGATGCCGTCATCGACGGCCAGACCGGCCGCGACGGCCAACTCGGTCCGTGGGCGCGCGCCGATGCCGACGATGACGACGTCCGCGGGGACGACGCGGCCGTCGGCGAGGACGACGTCCTGCACCGATCCGGCACCGGTCAGTGCGGTGACGTCGCTGCCCAGCAGCAGCTCGACCCCGTGATGCTCGTGGACGCTGCGGAAGTAGCCGGCGATCCCGGGGCCCACCTGACGGGCCAGGGGTAGGGGCGTGCGGCCGATCAGTGCGACGGGCAGGCCCAGTTGGCGGGCGGCGGCGGCGACCTCGCACCCGATCCACCCGGTGCCGATCACGGCGACCTGCCCTCCGGTTCGCGCGGTCTGCTCGAGCGCGGCGCGCAGCCGGTCGGCGTCTGCCAGGGTCCGCACGTAGTGCACGCCATCCAGGTCGCTGCCGCGCCCGCGCCACTGGTTCGGTTCGGCGCCGGTGGCCAGCAGCAGCGCGTCGTAGCGGAACCGCTTGCCGGACGTGAGAACGACGTCATGGCGGCGGATGTCGAGCCGATCGACGGTGACGCCCAGATGCAGTTCGATGCGCTGGTCGGCGTAGAAGGCTTCGTCATGCAGGAACAGGCCGTGGAATCCTGGCCGGCCGGTGAGGTAGTGCTTCGACAGCGTGACCCTGTCGTACGGGCGGTGGGTCTCGTCGCTGAGCAGCACGATGCGCCCGGCGAAGCCCTCCTTCCGCAGCGTGGTGGCGGCCCGCGTTCCGGCCAGTCCGGCGCCGATGATGACGAATGTCTGTGGTGCGGCCATATCGCCAAATTACCGCCGGTGTCTCGTGGCGTCGTGCCCTAACCGGTGAGTGCCGCCCCGAGGGACGCCAATGCAGCGGGGATCACCCGGTAATACGCCCACTTGCCGCGCTGTTCGCGAGCGACCAGCCCGGCGTCGACCAGCTGTTTCATGTGGTGGGACACGGTCGGCTGCGTCAGGCCCACCGGGTCGGTGAGGTCGCAGATGCAGGCCTCGCCGCCCTCCGC
>CAZIIX010000190.1:0-5368 GCA_964539345.1 uncultured Actinomycetes bacterium
AGGACACGAACCGCATCGCGTTGCGCACCACGTGCACGACGCACGTTTGCACGACGGTGTCGGGGAACGCGGAGCGGATCGCGTCCGGCAGGCCGGTCAGGCCGTCGCAGCAGGCGATGAGGATGTCGGCCACGCCGCGGTTTCGCAGGTCGGTGCACACCTTGGCCCAGAACTTGGACGACTCGCCGTCGCCGATCCAGATGCCCAGCGCGTGCTTGAGGCCGTCGACGTCCACGCCGATGGCCAGGTAGGCCGTCTTGGTGGTCACCACCCCGGCGTCGCGCACGCGCAGCCTGATGCCGTCGACATACAGGATCGGGTAGACCTCGTCGAGGGTGCGGGACTGCCAGGCCTTGATCTCGTCGACGACCACGTCGGTGACCCGGGAGACCAGGTCCGGGCTGACCGTGATGTCGTAGATCTCGGCCAGGTGCGCGGTGATGTCCCGGGTGGTCAACCCGCGGGCATACAGCGAGAGGATCATGTCCTCGATCCGTCCGACCCGGCGGGCACGCTTGGGCACGATCTGCGGGCTGAACGAGCCGTCCCGGTCGCGCGGCACGGCCAATTCCAGCGGGCCGTTCGTCGTTGCCACGGTCTTCGTCGTTTTGCCATTCCGCGAATTGCCGGTGCCGCGGCCGGCCGGGTCCCCCGGCTCGTATCCGAGATGGGCCGACATCTCCGTTTCCAGGGCCCGTTCCAAAACGGCCTTCGTCATCCGGTTGAGCAAACCGTCCACGCCGTCCAACGGCGACGCCCCGGTCTCCACGTCGGCCAGAAGCTGGTCGATCAGCTCCGGCGCCAACGCGTCGGCCAGACGCTTCGACGCGGCCTCCGCCGCTGAATCAACCACAGTGGTATCCGTCACGTTTCATACCTTTCGAGAAGTTCACGCTACAAGTTGATCATGAACCATCCCGACCTACACAGTTAAACCGACGCCGATGATGGTAAGTGCCCGCAGGCGTAGTGACCCGCTTTCTGACTGACGGCCCTTGAGGGGTCTGTCCTTGGACGTGATTTGTCCTACGCCTGCGGGCGTGTCGCCGGATTCCGCCGGTTCATGACCTCATAGGAGCGTGACCGACACCGTGACCTGGGTAGCACCTGTCATGGTATCGGCCCCGTCGGCGTCTTGTCTGCGCTGACGGAACCCGCGACGTCCGTCGTTCTCGTTCGTTGCAGGAGGAAGCCTTGCCTACCAGATCATCAACCAGTACCGACTCCGGGCTCGTTGCCGGGATTGACACGCATTCGCAGACGCATACGGTCGCGATACTCACCACCGGCGGCGCGAAGGTGGCCACCGAAACTTTCAGAGCCGACGCGGTCGGATACCGTGCGGTGATCGGTATGCTGCACGCTGCCGGCGACATCGCCGCAGTCGGGGTCGAGGGCACCAGCTCCTACGGGGCCGGCCTGACCCGTGCGCTGACAGCGGGCGGTTTCACCGTCAAGGAAGTCCTGCGCCCCACCAGGCGGGTGCGACGCATGAACGGCAAATCCGATCCGGTCGACGCGATCGCAGCGGCCCGCAGCATCATCTCCGGCGACGGAGTGTCCGACGCCAAGGACACCACCAGCCCAGCCGAGCAGATCCGGCTACTACTAGCCGCCCGCAAACAGTTGGTGAAAACCGCCACGATCATGGCGAATGCGATCACATCGGTACTGGTCACGGCCCCGGAGACGCTACGGGCGAAATATCGAGGTATGGCCCGCGACAGGCAGACCCGAGCGTTGGCTGCCGCCCGCCCACGGCAAGCCGACGGCATCACGGACATCGCTGCCGCCGTGCTCAAAGACCTGGCCCAAACCCGTATCGACACCATGGGTAAGGCTGCACGCATTGAAGATCGGATGCATCGCATCCTCACCGAAAACTACCCGCGGGTACTAGCGATCTACGGGGCCGGCACGATCAGCGCAGCCAAACTCGTCGCCACCGCCGGCGGCAATCCCGAGCGGATCCGATCCGAGGCAGCATTCGCCCACCTGTGCGGCGCAGCCCCCATCCCCGCCTCATCGGGCAAGACCAACCGGCACCGCCTCAACCGAGGCGGCGACCGCCGCGGCAACTCCGCCCTGCACCGAATCGCACTCGTCCGCATGCAAAACGACCAGAAAACCCGCGACTACATCGCCCGCCGCACCGCCGAAGGCATGAGCATCAAAGAGATCCTGCGCTGCTTGAAACGCGCCATCGCCCGCGAAGCCTACCGAGCGCTGACCGACCCGACCCCGCTCGAGCCGCAGATCGACCTCCGAGCCCTACGCCGCGCCCGAAAACTCACCCTCACCGACGCAGCCCAAGCCCTCGGCACCTGGCCAGCTCGAATCTCGGACATCGAACGCGGACGACGACCCCTACCAGCACTCCGCCAACGCTACGAAAAATGGGCCACCACCGCTTGACACAAGATAGGAGCATCACCCCCGCAAACGCCGCCGTGTGACTAGCCGAAAACACAAACCAGCAGGTCACAAGCCTACGGGTGCCGCCCCATGCCCTTTTAACCCCCGAATTCTGCGCAACTCCGGTTCAACCGAGAACAGGCGAGGAAGCTATGACCTTGATGACCTGCGCCAGCCACTCACGCGCCGCAGTGAGGTCGGGTAATACCGACGTCGTGCCGCCGACCTCAGTTTCCGCCTGTGCGTCGACATAGGCGAGTTCCCAGCCGTCCATCGGGCGCAACGGGAGCGGCGGCCAGTCCTGCTGACGTCGCCAGTCGAACGTGCGCTCGCACAGTCTTTGCAGGACAGTCAGGTCGGGGTTGGCGCCCCATAGCAGTTGCAGGTCGACCAGGTCATGCGCTCGCACGTAGGCGGGATCGGTGACCGCGTGGAGCTTCTGCGCGATCTGATACTCCAGATCGACGAGTTCGACGGGTTGCAGATCCCCGAACCCGCAGCAGGCACCGAACTGCAGAAGCTCACTGTCGATCTCCGTGCGTGTATGCGCGTACCGATCGATCTCGGGATCGGAGACCTCGACATCAAGCGCGCCCCAGGCGTTGCCGAGGAACGCGATCGATACGCGGTACGGGTGCATCACATACTCCGGCCGAGCAAGCCCCGGGTCATGGAGCTTCACTGCCCGGATGGTCGCGGTGAACGCGACGCGTTCGGGTGCATCCGGGTTGCGACGCAGCTCGCCTTTCGATGCCGGCACTGTTCCCCATCCTGCGGCCAGACGCGCGCGGAATGCCTGTTCAAACTCCTCACCGCGGACGCGGGTGGAGACATCGAGGTCGGAGGTGGCGCGCGTGCCGCGCTCGCCGAAGCGCAGCTTCACACCCATGCCACCCTTGACGGCGACAGCATCGGGAAGCATCTGTGACACGATCAGCGTGCAGAGCATGACCCGCGCACGCGCGACCGGGATACCCAGTTCGGCGGCGACCTGCGCGAGCCGGGCATTGAGCTGCGCCACGTTCAGCGGCGGAGTCACTTCGCTCACGCCGACACCGCCTTCCACACAGCCGCATCCTGCTCGCCGATCAAGTCTCGCCTGAGCGCCGCATCGACCACGGCCTCCCATCGGTCCGGCGGCATCCGATCCCGCATGTCCGCCAGCGCCCTTCGAACGGTCGTCGCGGGGACGCCCTCGTAGTGAGTGAGATCCCCATCGGGCACGTCAAGCCGGTTCTCCAGTTCCATCCACTCAGGCAGCGTCCGCCGCACGCGGCGACGCGTGCCCACACGCACCTTCGGCGGATTGAACTGCCCGAGCCTGAGCAGATCGAGCACGGACTCACGGTGCAGGAACGCCCCACCCCCGGCGAGTGCCACGGCAATCGTCGGCTCAGTAAACCGGGTCGTCGGCACGTCGCGGTGCGTGTAGACACCCTGCCCGTACGCGCGGAGCGCACCACGTGCGGCAAGCTTCCGCACCTCGACAGCCGGTACGCCCGCGTCCTCCGCCTCGGCGACAGTCACGACGCCGTTGCGGGATGCGGCGATCTCCCACAGATCTTGCCGGTAGCCCATTGCCCTTACTCTCCAATACAGTACCAATATTGGTACGTTATTGACGCTACCGGTTCAGGCTCGACCCTATCAACTGAGAATCTCGCTTCCGAGGGAGAAGCGGCCAAGCACGTGCCCCCGGACGACGGCCATCGGCGCAATCTCAATCGCTCGGTGATGTTCTACCTGCGCCTCAACCCAGACGAATTTGCGGAGCTGCAGCACTTCGCCGACGAGCGTGGGCTACCCGCAAGGACCCTGGCGCGCGCCTGGATCCTCGAACGCATGCGCGCCGGGGGCGGGCACGGCAAGGACGACCACGCCGACTGCCTGAGCCAGCGGGCCGCTCGCCTGGAGCGGGCCCTCCTCGACCAAAGCGGCTGACCCGGCGTCGACTTCCCAGTCCCGGGCTCCCCCACCAGACTGACGTTCTGGCGCGAAGCAGCGCGACAATGGACCGCCAGCGGAAGCAAGTTCCCCCGTCCAGCACTGGTGCGCGCCTATGCGGCGCTGAATGTGACCTGCAGTTCGCTGCCCATCGCCGCCGCCAGCCGATCAAGCACCGCCAGCGTGGGCAGTGCTCCCCCGCCCTCCAGCCGTGACAGCGCAGACTGAGTCATGCTGGCGCGTGCAGCCAGGTCTGCCTGGGTCAGCCCCAGCGACAACCGGCGTTCACGCACCAGTACGCCGATCGCGTGGGCGCGCCGGGCCTCGTCATACCCGGCGCGGAATTCTGCTGATCCCCGCCGCGCGGCGACCACGTCCTCGTAGGAACTATGAACCCCGCTCATGGCCTCCTCCTTCGTTCCGGATCGAAAACCCTATGCGCAGCACCATGCTGCTCCTCGCACAACCGCTGTGCGCGATGCGCCCGAGCGACCTCAGCGGCTTCCACTCGCCGCGACTTGACAAACACCGTCAACAACACGACGCGACGGGAATCCGCCAGCCAATATGTGACCCGGGTCTGTTGCCGCAGCAGACGAAACCTCAGCTCACGAACTTTCCCGCCCAAGTGCCGTGCGTACGGCTCACCCAGGGCCTCGGCATTCTCAGCGAGCAGACCCACCATGAAGTCGACTCGACCGAGGTCGCGGCCAGTGAGCCCTTCGAGCCAGACCCGCACCTCCGGCTCAATCTCCACCGAATACAGGCCCTCCATACCTACTATGCTATATAGCGTCGCCGCTATTTACCAGGTCACGCTGGCTGATCGGCGGGCGGCGCATCAACGCGGCAGAAGACTTGCTCGCACGCGAGTTGACGAGTGCGTGACGCCCAGGACACGGGCGGCTCTTGATGCGGCCATCGGCGTCCCGCGATGCGCGCGCAGCGGCAGGTCCACACCCGACCTATGCTCAGATTCATCATGTCCAACTTCGATCTGGTAGTCGTC
>CAZIIX010000191.1:0-5313 GCA_964539345.1 uncultured Actinomycetes bacterium
AGAAGTCGATGCAGCCGGGCAAGACCACCTGCGGCAGTCCGAGCCGGCCGATCCGACGCAGCCGTTCAGGACCACCGTCATGGATGCCGTTGGTCAGCTGGTCAGCGATCTCATTCGTGGTGTAATCGACGACTCCGACGAACTGACCTGCCTCGGCAAGGTCTTCCATCGAGGGCCCGCCCACGCCGCTGGAGTGGAATACGACGGTGTCGTAGCCCTGCTCGGCCAGCCGGTTCTTCACGGCGCCGACGGCGGTCGTCGTGTTGCCCAGCATGGTCGCGCCGACATACTTCCGGCCGGGCCCGGGCGGCGGCAGCCGATGCCCATACGTCAACATTCCGGCCATCGCCGCGGCAACATTGTCGAACACCGTCGTCGAGACGGGATTCAGCCCGAGGATGTCGACGACCGAGTGGACCACTGTGATGTCCTTGGTGCCGACGTAGGGGCCGAACTCGTGGCGACCGGACGCCGTTGGTGCCACCACGATCTTCGGGACCCCGACGGGAAGCGCCTGGATGGCCGCGGCCCCGATGACGGAGCCGACCCCGCCGACGCTGATGCCGCCGTCGATGCGCCCCTCGGCGAAGAGGTCGGTGACGAGCCGGGTCACGAGGGCGCGCATCATCGCGACCGCGCGACCCCGTGAACCCGCCTGTTGAACCTGGCTCAGGGACATCCCGCCCCGTTCGGCGACCTCCGCATGGGAGATGTCCGGGACAATACCTACCGGTTCGCCGAGGATCCCGGAATCGATGACGAGGGTGGCGTGGCCGAGATCCTGCACCCGGTCACGGAGGTACGCGACCTCGGGGCCCTTCGTGTCGAGGGTTGCGACAATCAACACGGATCCCATGCGCCCTCCTCCGGCTCGTCACCCATCTCGTCGCATACTCGGCTGTCGTCAGATCAGCGGAAGTAGGGTCTCTCCGTTGACCTTGACCAGCCAGTCGTAGAACTCTTCGGTGAGCACATTCGACCCGTGATCGATGATGAACTTGAGCTGGTCGGGATCGATCTCGAGTCCCTCGAAGTTCGTCTCCAGCGCATTCGGGTACTTGTTGGCCGGAGTGCGGTCGATCGGTGCGACGAACTCCGCGGTCAGGGCCCCGTCATAGCCGATCTCCCGCAGAGTGGAGACGATCTTCTTCCAGTCGTAGTCGCCGTACCCGGCCGGCATCCGGTTGTTCTCCGCCACGTGGAAGTCGACCAGCTTGTCGCCGACCAGCCGGATCGCGGCATACAGGTCGGCCTCTTCGATGTTGATGTGGAAGGCGTCCAGTACCACGCCGAGGTTCGGTCCGACGGCGTCGCACAGCGCCAGGGCCTGCTCGGCGCGGTTGATCAAATATGCCTCGAATCGGTTCAGCGGCTCGATACCGACCCGCACCCCCTTGGCCTCGGCGACCTCGTAGATCTCCTTGACACCGTCGACGAGCCACTGCCACTCCTCTTCGGGTGTGGAGTCCGGAACGATCTTGCCGACAGTGCCGGGCACCAGGGTCAGGATCTGCCCGTTGAGGTCGTGGACAAGCTGGATGCAGTCCTTGACATACTGCACGCTGGCCGCGCGCTTGGCCTCATCGGCGCTTTGCATGTCGCGCTTGTCGACCATCAAGGTCACGGCGCCCCAACAGTCGAGGCCATAGTGGTCCAGTAGTCCGCGAACATGTTTCGCGTCGTACTGTTCCGGCTCGCCGCTGATCTCGATGCTCTTGTAGCCGTACTTGGCGAGACGAGCGATCGTGGTCTCGATCGGCTCGGCACGCATCCAGTTGTGCATGGACAAATGCATCTGATACTCCTCCCATCGGGCAGGCCTTCGGCCGGCCTGCCGGTTTCCCCAATTCGTGATCCTTGATCTGTCTGCGCTTGTGCGGTCTGGCCTGCGATGTCTCACCCTCGCCAGCGGCATGGCGGCGGCCGGGGAGCCGCGCCCGCCCGCCGGCCCTAACGGGGCGGTGGGAAACCCAATTTGCCCGGGTTCATGATTCCGTCCGGATCCCATGCCTTCTTCAGGGACCGCAGCAACTCGAATCCGGCGCCGTACTGCGGCCTCATGAACCGCCCCAGCTTCAGCCCGACGCCATGGTGGTCATTGATCGTGCCGCCGTGTTCCAGCGCGATACCGACACCGACGTCCCACAGCCGGTCGTGCAAGGCCATAGCTTCCGCAGGATCTTCGGGCGGTTCGTCGACATAGAAGCGGTCGTAGATCATCGCTCCCCACTCGTACCAATGCGATAGGTGCGCCGTATAGCGAGCCCCGTACTCGGCGAAGCCCTCCTCGATGGCCTCCTTGCGGCGCCGGTAGATCTCCGGGAGCGCCGAGAACCGCGCCACCGTATCGATCGTTCCGTACAGCAACGGTGGCTGCGGGAGCTTGCCCTTCGCGTACGGCTCGTACTTACCGTCCCACCAGGTCTGGCCGACCTGCGGGCCGAGCGAGGTGCCGCCCGCCCGCTGCACGAGCTCGGTCAGTGCACGAGCCTCGGCGGTGACGAGCTCGTCCCTGCCGTCGCACATGACGACCATGAGCGTGCCGGTGAATGGTGTCCCCACCCAGTCCTGCAACTTGCGGCTGTCGGCCTCGTCGTACAGGCGAATCACGGCGGGCCGCAAGCGGTTGGTCATGATCAGCCGCCCGGCCTCGATACCGGCGAAGATGTCCGGGAAGCTAAAGGACAGGAACTCGCGCGTCTCCGGCAGTGGGTCGACGCGCATGGCAGCTTCACAGATGACGCCCAATGTCCCCTCGGCGCCAACGAAGACCTGCAGCAGGTCCGGCCCGGCGGCGTGCGACGGCACCGACAGAGTGTCGATCGTCATGCCAGGAGCGACAACGGCCTTGACCTGCAGCACTTGGTCCTCGGCCTTGCCGTACTTGGTGGACACCACCCCGGATCCACGTGCCGAGATGAAACCGCCCACGGTCGCTCCCATGTGGTAGGAGCCCGGGTAGTGCGCGAGGGTCAGGCCGCGCTCGTTGAGGACCTTCTCCAGGGTGGGTCCGTCGACGCCGGCCTGCACGGTGGCCACCAGACTCTCCTCATCGACGTCGATGACGTCGGTCATGCGGCTCAGGTCGAGGCTGATGCCGCCATACGGCGCGAACGTGCCGGACTGGGTGCCGGTGCCGCCTCCGCGCGGCACGATCGGAATGCGGTAGTCGGACGCCAGCCGGACGACCCGCTCGACCTCGGCGGTGTTGCGGGGACGAACGGCGAAATCGGCTGCCGGTTGCGGCAGGTCGCGCATCTGGAGGTACCGAGACATCCACGACCAGTCGCTCGCCTGATGCTGCAGGTGTTCCGAATCGATGCTGACATGATCCGGGCCGACTATGGTGGCCAGTTCTCGGGCGATCTGGCCGTGCAGAAACTGCTGACCGCTGACTCCGTCGACCGCTGACAGGCTACTCACACATGCTCCTCGTGGGCTTCGATGCCGTTGGCTCGTCGGTTCGCATCATCATGTATTCCGATCTGTATACATGTCTGGACACTATCCAGCCGGCGGGGGTCTGTCAACCGTCCGCCAGCGCTCGTCGGCTCCTGAATCACCGCTGTTGACAAGGGATGACCAGGGACGTGACGACTGAAGGCGCGGCGGCCGCCAGTGGCTGCCATGACGTGCTGGTTGTGGCGCAATTAGGACACCCCCAGGTACTTCTGCTGCATCTGGGTGTCTGCCTTGAGTTCGGCACTCGACACGTCTGCTGCAATGCGTCCATTGACCATGAGCAGGACACGTTCGCAGAGGTCGATGGCGAATCTGAGATTCTGCTCGACCAGCAGGACGGACTGTCCTTCGCCGACGAGGGCGCGAAACACTTCCGCGAGGTGGTCGACGATGGCGGGCGCCAACCCTTCGGACGGTTCGTCCATGATGATCAGCCGGGGATTCGATAGCAGTGCTCTAGCGATCGCGAGCATTTGCTGCTCGCCGCCGGACAGGTCACCGCCGCCGCTCTTACGCCGCTCCGCCAGGCGCGGGAACAGGTCGTAGACGGAGCCCACGTCCCAGCGCCCGTGCGGTACTGGCGTGATCATCGCCAGGTGCTCGTGCACGCTCAGGGACGGGAAGATCCGTCGGCCCTGTGGCACGTAGGCGATTCCACTCCGATTGATGCGATAGGCGCGTTGGCGCAGGATCTGTCGGCCGTCGAAGGTGACGCTGCTGCCGGGGTGCGCCGGGATGAAGCCCATGATCGCGTTGACCAGGGTCGTCTTGCCCATGCCGTTGCGTCCCAGAATGCCAAGCGATTCGTTGCCCATGTCGAACGAGACGTCCTGCAGCACATGGACGCGGCCGTACGAGACATTGAGATCGCGCACCTGCAACCCAGCCTGCTGGGCTTTCCGGGGAGCGACGGTCTCAGCTTGCTGACTCACGGGCACCTCCCAGGTAGATTTCACGGACTCGCTCGCTCGCCCGAATGTCCGCCGGCGTCCCTTCCAGCAACTTGGCACCGTCATGCATGACGATGACGCGGGAAGCCACCGCGAGGGCGATGTCCATGTCATGTTCGATGAGCAACAACGTGATGTGATCGGGGACGTCGCTGAGCAGTGTCAACAGCAGTTGACGCTCTGCGGGCGAGAAGCCGGCGGCCGGCTCGTCGAGGATCAAAAGTTTTGGGTCGGACGCCAGTGCCATAGCGAGTTCGAGCTGACGCTGTTCACCGTGCGACAGGTCCCCGGCGAGCGAGGTCGCCTCCGCCGACAGCCCCACCCGCTCCAGCAGCCTCTCGACCTCGCCCCATTGGTCCGCCCGGCCGCGCGCGCCTCGGAGCGACGCTCCGGGGAAGCGCGTTCCGCCGAGAGCCACGAACACATTCACGGCTGCCGTGAGGTTGTCGAAGAGTTGGGATGTCTGGAACGTCCGTGCTAGGCCGCGGCGGGCGCGTTCGCTCACCGACGCGCGCGTCATGTCCGCTCCGAACAGCTGGATCCGGCCCTTGGTCACCGGGAAAACGCCCGCGATCAAGTTGAACAGGGTCGACTTGCCCGCTCCGTTGGCGCCGATCATGCTGACCCGCTCACCCGGCTGGAGAGCGATGCTCACATCGCGCACTGCGTGCACGCCCCCGAAGCTCTTCGACACACCGTCGAGCCGCAAGATGGCGTCAGACCCTGCCATGGAAGTCCTTTCGTTACCGTGAAGCGCCCCGACACCGCGATTCACCGCCGGTTGGCGCGGCGCCACCGATCGCGGACGGAGGCCTCGGGCCCGGCCGGGGCCGGCCGGGCCCGAGACGCCTCTATGACACGTCGCCGCAGGAACTGATCTGGTCGAACTTCTTGGTGCTGG
>CAZIIX010000192.1:0-5308 GCA_964539345.1 uncultured Actinomycetes bacterium
GGAGCAGACCGGCGAACGGCACTGCGCTGCGCACCACGAAGGGGACTCTACTACCAGGGGCGAACTCGTCGCAATCGGCGGGTGCCGACGACCGCCGGGGGGAACGAGGGGCGTCGGTCGTCGCCGACCACTCATGCGACGAGGGGTCATGGCCGATAAGGGACACATGAGTGGCGCCATGCATCCCGTTGTGCCCTGGGACGTGACCCGCCTCTACCCGTTCCCCCACGCGGGCCTCGGCACGCCGTGGCACGGGCACGACGACGCGGCGCGCAGCGTCCTGGACGCCGCCCCAGAGGCGTTCGTCGCTGTCGCGGCCGATGGTCGCATCACCGATTGGAACGCCGCGGCCGAGCACATGTTCGGCTACCGACGCGTCGACGTGCTCGGGCGGTCCGCCGCGATGTTGCTGGCCGCCAAGGACTATCGGCGCGCGCACAGCGCCGCCGCGGCGAGCCACGCGCGTCCGCCATACGCGAACGACGGGAACCAGCCGCTGCAGCTCACCGCGGTCCGCCGGTCCGGCGAGACGTTCCCGATGGAGATCTCGTTGTGGCCGCTGCCGAACGTCGATGGCTGCGCCATCTACGCCTACGGCCGGGACATCACCGAGCGGCGCGCGCGGGAGGCGGAGCTGCTGTTCCGCCTGGAACACGATGACCTGACCGGTCTTCCGAACCGGGCGGCGGCCGTGCGCCATATGACGTCGGTGCTGCAGCGGCGCTCGCCGGACAGGGGCGACACCGCCGTGCTCGTCCTCGATCTCGACCGGTTCAAGATCATCCAGGACAGTCTGGGTCTGGACGCCGGCGATGAGATGCTTCGCATCGTCAGCCAGCGCCTCGTCCATGCCGTGCGCCTCGGGGACCTCGTCGCGCGGATCGCCGATGACGAGTTCGTCGTGGTGTGCGAGGCGGTGGCCGGCTCGCACGAGGTCGTGGCGGTCGCCCAGTCCATCCTCGACGCCCTGCAGGCCCCCGTGGTGCTCACCGGCGACACGGTGCGCACTGACGCCAGCGTGGGCGCCGTCATCGCGGGCTCCGGTGACGAGAGCGCGGAGGGCCTGTTGCGGGACGCGCGGGCCGGCATGTACTTCGGCCGCAGCCGCGATCACGGACAGATCACCGTGCTCGATGACGGTGTCCGCCGACAGATCCGGTCGCGGTTGCAGCTCGAACGGGACCTGGCGAACTGCGTGGACGGCCGCCAGCTCCGTCTGCACTATCAGCCGATCGTCGACGTGGGCACCGGCCGCATCGTCGGCGTCGAATCGCTGGTCCGATGGCAGCATCCGGTCCACGGGCTGCTCGCTCCCGGAGCCTTCATCGACGTCGCAGAGGAATCCGGCATGATCGTCCCGATCGGGGCCTGGGTGCTGCGCGAGGCGTGCCACCAGGCACAGCACTGGCGCGAGCTCGGCTGCGCCGACCTGAGCGTCAGTGTCAACCTGTCCGCCCGTCAGTTCAGCCAGTCGGGCCTGGTCGAGCTGGTCGTCGACACCATGGCTGACGCGGGCCTGCCGCACCGGTCGCAGGAGCAGGACGTGACGCTGGTGCTCGAGGTCACCGAGACCATGCTGATGCGCAACCCGGAACAGACCGCGCAGACGCTTCGGGAACTGCGCGACCTGCACGTGCAACTCGCCATCGACGACTTCGGCACCGGCTACTCGTCGTTGGCCTACCTCAAGGCGTTCGCCGTGGACGTCGTGAAGATCGACCGGTCGTTCGTGAGCAATATCGACCACCAGACACACGATCTGGCCATGGTCGAGGCCGTCACCAAACTCGGCCACGCGCTGGACCTGCGGGTGCTCGCCGAAGGGGTGGAGACGCCCGCGCAACACGAGTCGCTCAAGCAGGTCGGCTGCGACCTCGCCCAGGGTTTCCACTTCGGGCGGCCCGTTCCGGCCGAGCAGGTCACGGATCTGCTGCTGCCCGCGGCCGTCTGACCGTCCCCGGCGGCCGTCCGGTCGGCCGCCGCACGTCCCCGACCGTGCGCCGCCCCGCACCGGGCCGACCTGCGCTGCCGACGCCCGTCAACGCCCCGGTAGAATCGTGCTCGGCCATTTCGCCGCCGAGACGGCGCGCGTACGTGAGGGAGGCGCCGACGGTGGCACTTGTCGTCCAGAAGTTTGGCGGATCGTCGGTGGAGAGCGCCGAGCGCATCAAGCGGGTGGCCGAGCGCATCGTCACCACGCGCAAGGCCGGCAACGACGTCGTCGTCGTCGTCTCGGCGATGGGCGACACGACCGACAACCTCATGGCGCTGGCCACCGACGTCTCGCCGGTGCCGCCGCCCCGCGAGCTGGACATGCTGCTGACCTCCGGCGAACGGATCTCCAACGCGCTGGTGGCCATGGCCATCGACTCGCTCGGCGCCAAGGCCCGCTCGTTCACCGGATCGCAGGCCGGCGTCATCACCACCTCGACGCACGGGCGGGCGCGCATCATCGACGTCACCCCCGGCCGCATCCGCACGGCGCTGGATACCGGCAACATCGCGATCGTCGCCGGGTTCCAGGGCGTCAGCCAGGACACCAAGGACATCACCACGCTGGGCCGTGGCGGGTCGGACACCACCGCGGTCGCGCTGGCCGCGGCCCTCGGCGCCGACGTGTGCGAGATCTACACGGACGTGGACGGCATCTACACGGCCGATCCGCGGATCGTGCACAACGCCGCCCGTCGGGAGGCCGTCAGCTATGAGGAGATGCTGGAGATGGCGGCCTCCGGCGCGAAGGTCTTGATGTTGCGCTGCGTGGAATACGCGCGCCGCTACAACGTTCCTGTTCGTGTGCGGTCGTCGTACTCGGACCAGCCCGGAACGCTCGTCACCGGATCGATGGAGGATCTGACCATGGAACAGGCATTGTTGACCGGCGTGGCCCACGACCGGAGCGAGGCCAAGGTCACCGTGACGGCGATCCCGGACAAGCCCGGCGAGGCCGCGAAGATCTTCCGCACCATCGCCGACGCCGAGATCGATATCGACATGGTGGTGCAGAACATCTCCGGCACCTCCGACGGCCTGACCGACATCACGTTCACCTGCCCCAAGGCGGACGGGCCCAACGCGGTCGCCGCACTGGAGGCGCAGCGGGAGGCCATCGGATTCGAGAAGGTCATCTACAACGACCACGTCGGGAAGGTGTCGCTGATCGGCGCCGGCATGCGCTCGCACCCCGGCGTGACGGCGACGTTCTGCGAGGCGCTGGCCGATGCCGGGGTGAACATCGACATCATCACCACGTCGGAGATCCGGATCTCCGTGCTGGTGCGCGACGTCGATGTCGACGACGCGGTGCGGGCATTGCACGCGGTCTTCGAATTGGGCGGCGAGGAAGAGGCCGTCGTGTACGCGGGGAGTGGGATATGACGAACGCCGGTATCGCACACGTGGCGGCGAAGGCCGCCGATGGCGGTCTGACGGTGGCCGTGGTCGGCGCCACCGGACAGGTGGGCCAGGTCATCCGGAAGCTGTTGGCCGAGCGGCGCTTCCCGGTCAGCCGCATCCGCTACTTCGCCTCGGCGCGGTCCGCCGGCACCACACTGCAGT
The DNA here is from genome assembly GCA_964539345.1 of uncultured Actinomycetes bacterium. Classification (GTDB taxonomy): domain Bacteria; phylum Actinomycetota; class Actinomycetes; order Mycobacteriales; family Nakamurellaceae; genus Nakamurella. The sequence goes on from CAZIIX010000192.1 coordinate 3,559, forward strand.
GGCAGGGCGACGACGTCGTCGTCGAGGACGCCGCGACGGCCGACCTGTCCGGGATCGACATCGCGCTGTTCTCCGCGGGCGGCGCGACCTCCCGGGCACTCGCGCCCGCGTTCGCCTCCGCCGGGGCGATCGTGGTGGACAACTCGTCGGCCTGGCGCAAGGACCCCGAAATCCCGCTGGTCGTCTCCGAGGTCAACCCGGACGCGGTGCAGGCCGCCGATCCCGCCCAGGGCGGACGCGGCATCATCGCCAATCCGAACTGCACCACGATGGCCGCCATGCCGGTGCTGGCGCCGCTGCACCGCGAGGCCGGGCTGAGGCGACTGATCGTGTCCTCCTACCAGGCGGTGTCCGGCAGCGGGCTCGCCGGCGTGCAGGAACTGGCCGGCCAGGCTCTGGCGGTGGGCGAACACGCCGCGGAGCTGACCCACGACGGCTCGGCCGTCACGTTCCCGGCGCCGGTCAAGTACGTCGCGCCGATCGCGTTCAACGTCGTCGCGATGGCGGGGTCGATCGTCGATGACGGATCCGAGGAGACCGACGAGGAGCAGAAGCTGCGCCACGAGTCGCGCAAGATCCTGGGCATCCCCGAGCTGCTGGTCTCCGGCACCTGCGTGCGCGTCCCGGTGTTCACCGGGCACTCGCTGTCGATCAACGCCGAGTTCGAGCGGCCGCTGACGCCGGACGCCGCACGCAAGCTGCTCGCCGACGCCCCCGGGGTCGAGCTCACCGACGTGCCGAACCCGCTGCAGGCCGCGGGCACCGACCCGTCCTACGTGGGCCGGATCCGGCAGGACCCGACGGTCGACGACGATCGGGGCCTGGCCCTGTTCGTCTCCGGCGACAACCTGCGCAAGGGCGCCGCGTTGAACACGATCCAGATCGCGGAGGTCGTCGCGGGGCTCTAGACGGCGGCCTCCGGATGCGCGGCGAGCCCGTGCGAAACTCGCCGGCCGGTGCCATGCTGACATCACAGCGGTGATCGTCAGGAGGTCCGGACAATGGCAGCACAGCGCACGGCGGCGGGGGCGGAGTTCAAGGCGGCGCGGGACTTCCTGCAGGCCAACCGGGACGATCTGGCGGCCGCGCACGGCGGTTTCGCCTGGCCGCGCCCTCCCGAGTTCAACTGGGCCCTCGAATGGTTCGACCTGCTCGCGTCCGAGCACCCGGACCGTGCCGCCCTCACCCTGGTCGAGGCGGACCGCAGCAGCGGCAGCTGGACGTACGGCGAGATGTCCGCCCGGTCCGACCAGGTGGCCGGTTGGCTGCGCGGCCTGGGCGTCGCCCGCGGCGACCGCATCATCCTGATGCTCGGCAACCAGGTCGAGCTCTGGGAGTCCATCCTGGCCGCGATCAAGCTCGGCGCCGTCATCATCCCGGCCTCCACCCTGCTGTCCGCGAGCGACCTGCGGGACCGGGTGGACCGCGGCGACGCGAAGTACGTCATCGCCCGCGACGTCGACGTCCCCAAGTTCGACGACGTACCCGGCGGCTTCATCCGGATCGTGGTCGGCGTGCCCTGCGACGGCTGGGTGAGCTACCGGGACTCGTCCACCGCGGAGGCCGCGTTCGAGCCGGACGGGGTGACGCCGTCGTCGGACACCCTGCTGCTGTACTTCACCTCCGGCACCACCGCGTTGCCGAAACTCGTGGAGCACAGCCACATCTCCTATCCCATCGGGCACCTGTCGACGATGTACTGGATCGGGGCGCAGCCCGGTGACGTGCACATGAACATCTCCTCCCCGGG
>CAZIIX010000193.1:0-1345 GCA_964539345.1 uncultured Actinomycetes bacterium
CTCGGCCGTCTGAGCACGGATTCGGGGCTCCGAGCACACTGCACACAGTGTGCTCGGAGCATGCCAGCCGTGCTCGGACACATCCGGGGGTCGTCGTCCGGCCGGCGTGTATAGCCTGGGGCCATCCGCCGTGGCGCCGGTCCGGATGACCGCGCGCTGACCCGGACGACCCCAGGAGGACCCCATGGCCACACCGCCCGTGGCATACATCGTCGACGCCGTCCGCACCCCCGTCGGGCGCCGCAAGGGCGGACTCGCCGGGGTGCACTCCGCCGACCTCGGCGCCCACGTGCTGCGCGAACTCGTCACCCGCACCGGCGTGGATCCGGCCGCGGTCGACGAGGTGATCCTCGGCTGCCTGGACCAGATCGGGCCGCAGGCCATGGACGTGGCGCGCACCTGCTGGCTCGCCGCGGGCCTGCCGGACACCGTGCCCGGCACCACCATCGACCGGCAGTGCGGTTCCTCCCAGCAGGCCATCTCCTACGCGGCGCAGGCCGTCATGTCCGGCACCGAGGACCTCGTCATCGCCGGCGGGGTGCAGAACATGTCCGCCATCCCGATCCAGTCCTCCAACCGCGCCGCCGCCGACCTCGGATTCCCGGACCCGTTCTCCGGATCGCGGGGCTGGACCGAGCGCTACGGCGACCAGGAGGTCTCGCAGTTCGTCGGCGCGGAGATGATCGCGGAGAAGTGGGGCATCAGCCGGGAGACGATGGAGGAGTTCGCCATCTCCTCGCACGAGAAGGCACTGACCGCGCAGGCCGAGGGACGTTTCGACCGGGAGATCACGCCGATCGCCGGAGTCAGCGCCGACGAGGGACCGCGGGTGCCCGACCGCGCCAAGATCGCCTCGCTGAAGCCGCTCACCGACGGCGGACGCATCACCGCGGCGGTGGCCAGCCAGATCTCCGACGGGTCCGCCGCCCTGTTGATCGCGTCCGAACAGGCCGTCCGCGACCACGGGCTGACCCCCCGGGCACGCATCCACCACCTCTCCGCGCGCGGGGCGGACCCGATCATCATGCTCACCGCGCCGATCCCGGCCACCGCACACGCCTTGCGACGAGCCGGGATGACACTGGACGACATCGACCTGGTGGAGATCAACGAGGCGTTCGCCTCCGTGGTCCTCGCCTGGCTCGCCGAGACCGGCTGCGACCCGGCGAAGGTGAACGTGAACGGCGGAGCGATCGCGCTGGGGCACCCGCTGGGGGCGACCGGGGCGAGGTTGATGACGACGTTGCTGGCCGAACTCGATCGCACCGGCGGTCGGTACGGGCTGCAGACCATGTGCGAGGGCGGCGGCCAGGCCAACGTCACGATCGTCGAGCGGCTCTGACCG
>CAZIIX010000193.1:1445-5308 GCA_964539345.1 uncultured Actinomycetes bacterium
GCGGCCAGGCCAACGTCACGATCGTCGAGCGGCTCTGACCGCGGCCCCGGCCCGCGCCGCTCCGGCCCACGCAGCGCAGCCGCAGACCGGCCCACGCAGGCGACCGGCCCACGCCACCGGGCGGCCGAATCGGATGCTCCCGGCCCGCTTCCGGGGCCTCGTGCACCCTGCCCCTGGCAGGGATTGCCGGATTTGTCGTCATATCGTGACATAGTCTGCCGCGCCTTTGACATCTTGGCGCGCTAATGTCCTAAGCAGTCCGCGGCGGCTAGGACGACGCGTGTCGCTCTCGACGGGCACGCATCGCCTCCGTTGCCACCCAACCGAGTATGAGGAGTGTGTATGCGCGTACATCGACTTCGCGTTGCCGCGATCGCCGGCATCGCTGCATTGGCCATGGTGGTCTCGGCATGCGGATCGTCCTCCGGCGGCGACACGAACGAACAGTCGTCCCAGCAGGAAGGCACCCAGCAGGAGAGCAGCCCGCCGGAATCCGGCTCGGAGGGCGCCCCCGGTTCCGAGACCGGCGGGGAGTCCAGCGCCGCCCCGGGGAACGTCGACGCGGCGACCGCCACCTCGGCCGACGACTTCGGCGGCATGGACGGGCTCATCGCGGCCGCCAAGAAGGAGGGCCAGCTCAACGTCATCGCGCTGCCCCCGGACTGGGCCAACTACGGCCAGATCATCAAGAACTTCTCCGCCAAGTACGGCATCACGGTCAACTCGCAGAACCCGAACGGGTCCTCGGCGGAGGAGATCCAGGCCGCCAAGACCAACAAGGGCACCGACAAGGCGCCCGATGTGTTCGACCTCGGGCGGGCCGTCGCGCTGGCCAGCACGGACGTGTTCGCCCCCTATAAGGTCCAGGCCTGGGACGACATCCCGGATGGCAACAAGGAGTCCACCGGGCTGTGGGTCAACGACTACACCGGCGTGATGAGCGTCGGCTACAACTCCAGCAAGTACGGCGAGGTCACCAGCATGGATGACCTGCTCGACCCGAAGTTCAAGGGTGTCTTCGCACTCAACGGCAATCCGACCCAGGCCGGTGCCGCGTTCTCCGGTGTCGTCATGGCCGCCCTGGCCAACGGCGGATCGGCCGATGACATCGCGCCGGGCGTGGACTTCTTCGTCAAGGCGAAGAAGGCCGGCACGTTCATCGCGATCGACCCGACCCCCGCCACCGTCTCCTCCGGGCAGACCGGCGTGGTCATCGACTGGTCCTACAACCAGCTCGGCTTCGCCAAGGACCTGAAGAAGCAGGGCGTCGAGTGGAAGTCCTACGTGCCGGACGGTGCCGCGGTCGGCTCCTACTACACGCAGGCGATCAACAAGGACGCCCCGCATCCGGCGGCCGCGCGGCTGTGGGAGGAGTACCTGTATTCGCCCGAGGCGCAGAACCAGTGGATGGCCGGCGGTGCTCAGCCGATCCTGCTCGACAAGATGAAGGCCGACGGCACCGTGGACGAGGAAGCGGCGAAGAACCTGCCGAAGACCTCGAGCCCGATCGTCGAGCTGACCGACGAGCAGCAGACGGCGGCCACCGACTACCTGAACAAGAACTGGTCGAAGGTGGCGGGCTGATCCCCGGATTCGCCTATGAGCTCCGCCGCTGACGCCGCAGCCGCGCCCACCACGACCGGTGGGCGCGGCTGGCGGCGTGCCGGCCCCATGCTGGGCACGGTGCCGTTCTTCGGCTACGTCACCGTCTTCCTGATCATCCCCACCGTCATCGTCGCGGTGGGCGCGTTCCGCTCCGACGACGGCTTCTCCTGGGACAGCATCCGGGCGCTCGGCGAGTCCGCCGTCATCGACTCGTTCGTGCAGTCGGTGATCCTCTCGGCCATCACCGCCGTCATCGGCGCCGTCGTCGGCGGGCTGCTCTCCTACGTGCTGGTGACCGGAGCGCCGACCTCCTTCTCCCGCAAGATCGTCACCGCCGCCTGCTCGGTGCTCGCCCAGTTCGGCGGCGTCATGCTCGCGTTTGCGTTCATCGCCACCGTGGGCTCCACCGGCATGGTCACCAACCTTCTTGCCGACTGGTTCGGGGTGCAGAACGCCGGGGCGTGGCTCTACGAGATCAAGGGTCTGGTGCTGGTCTACAGCTACTTCCAGATCCCGCTGATGGTGATTGTCTTCCTGCCCGCGGTCGACGGTATCCGCACCCAGTGGCGGGAGGCGGCGGAGACGCTCGGCGGCTCCACCTGGGTGTATTGGCGCCGGGTGGCCGGCCCGCTGCTGGCCCCCGCGTTCCTCGGCTCGCTACTACTGCTGTTCGCCAACGCGTTCTCCTCGTACGCCACGGCGCGAGCGCTGATCACCCAGTCGGCTCCCATTGTGCCGCTGCAGATCTCGGGTGCCATCACCAACGAGGTCAACGTCGGCCACGCCAACGTCGCCAATGCGCTCGCGCTCGGCATGGTGATCGTCGTGGCCATCGTCATGAGCCTGTACGCGGCCCTGCAGCGGAGGACGTCGAAATGGCTGGGGTAGCCGAAGCGGTCGTCGAGGTCTCGCCGCCCCAGCACGCGCCGCCGAAGCGCCTGCGGCGGCGGATGCGGCACAAGCAGTCCGTGATGCGATGGATCGTCATCACGATCGTCTCGGCGTTCTTCCTCATCCCGCTGCTGTCCATGCTGTACTTCTCGGTGCGATTCCCGTTGTCCGGCAAGTGGACCGGGCAGGCGTGGGACCACGTGCTGCACCTGGGGCAGCTCGCCAAGGAGGAGCCGGCAAGCTACGGGCCGCTGTGGGACGGGTTGAAGAACTCCGCGGTGCTGGTGGTGCTCACCGTCGCCATGATGCTGGTGCTGCTGGTACCGACCATGACGTGGGTCCGACTGCGGGTGCCCCGGCTGCGTCGCCTGATGGAGTTCATTTCGCTGCTGCCGCTGACGATCCCGGCCATCGTGCTGGTCGTCGGACTCGGACCGGTCTACCGGATCGTCTCGCACGTGCTGTCGACGAACGCGATCTGGCTGTGCTTCATCTATGTCATCTGGGTGCTGCCGTTCGCCTACCGCGCGCTGGACGCCGGGCTCGGGGCGATCGACGTGGTGACGCTGTCCGAGGCGGCACGCAGCCTCGGCGCCGGCTGGTGGCGCGTGCTGTGGCAGGTGATCGTCCCCAACATCCGCAGCGCCGTCGTGTCCGCGTCCTTCATCTCGATCGCACTGGTCCTCGGCGAATTCACGTTCGCCGAGCTGCTGGCGCGCAACAACCTGCAGACCGGGATCTTCCTGGTGTCCCAGACCGATAGCCAATTGGCGGTGACGATGTCCCTGGCGGCGCTCGTCCTGGCGTTCGTGCTGCTGCTGGTGCTGTCGCTGTTCTCCAACCGCAAGAAACGACGGGAGCGTGCATGAAACCCTCGTCCGAAACCGATGCCACACCGACCACCGGCGAGCCGCTGCCGGATCAGATCTCCGGCGCCGGGGTCCGGGTCGAGCTCCAGCGACTGCGGCGCAGTTTCGGCTCCGTGCGCGCGCTGGACAACATGGACCTGACCATCGAACCCGGCGAACTCGTGGTGCTGCTGGGGCCGTCCGGCTGCGGGAAGACGACCGCGCTGCGGGTGCTCGCCGGCCTGGAGGACGCGGACAGCGGCCGGGTCCTGGTCGCCGGGCGGGACGTCTCCGCGGTGCCGACCAGCCGTCGGGACATGGGCATGGTGTTCCAGGCCTACTCGTTGTTCCCGCACATGACGGCGCAACAGAACGTCTCCTTCGGACTCAGACTGCGCGGCAAGGGCTCCGCGGAATGCCGACGGATCGCGGGAGAGTATCTGGAGCTGGTCGGGCTGTCCGCTCAGGCCGACCGCTACGCCAGCCAGATGTCCGGCGGCCAGCAACAGCGGGTGGCGC
>CAZIIX010000194.1:0-1645 GCA_964539345.1 uncultured Actinomycetes bacterium
AGCGGGGGACCATTATTCCGACATGTCCCTGATGCCGCAATTTGGCGGCGTGCTGTTTGGCTTCGGTGCGTGGCGCTGGGGCGTTGTGGGTGTCCCAGCGCGGTCTATGTGACGCGCTCAGACACCCACAAGCGGATCGGTGCGGCGCAGCGGCAGGCCCACACCCGACCTATGCTCAGATTCATCATGTCCAACTTCGATCTGGTAGTCGTCGGTGACTGCAACGCCGATCTCATCGTCAGCGGCGGCAACGTGGTGCCCGCATTCGATCAGGAAGAGCTTCTTGTTGACAAGGCGCAGCTCACGATCGGCGGTGGCGGCGGAATCTGCGCGAGCGGAGCGGCCCGGCTCGGGCTGCGCGTGGCCATGGTCGGCGTCGTGGGCGACGACATGATCGGACGTTTCGTCCGGGACGAACTAGTCCGGCACGGGGTGGATGTCTCCCACATTCGTATCGACCCGCGGACACCGACCGGACTGACCATTCACCTGGTTCAGGGCGACGACCGCGCCATGCTCACCATGCCGGGAACCATTTCGCACCTGCAGATCTCGGATGTGGATCCGGCCGTCGTCACCGCGGCGACGATCGTCCACTTCAGCTCCTACTTCCTCCAAGCCGGTTTGGTCGACGGCCTCGATGGGCTCCTGCGCGAGACCCGTTCAGCCGGAGTGACAACATCGATCGACCCGAACTGGGACCCGAGCGGTGAGTGGGACGGCGGACTGCCGGATCTGTTGCCGTATCTGGATGTGCTGCTGCCGAACGAAACGGAAAGCCGGTTCCTGGCGCGATCGCTGGGCGACATGCCCGAGGACGGAACGGTCGAAGACGCAGCGCGCATCCTCGCCGCATTCGGACCGACCGTAGCGGTCAAGGCAGGCTCCGACGGCGCCCTCGCAGCGACCCGACCCGGCGATGTACACCGGGTGCCCGCGGCCCGCGGACTGTCTCGTGAGGATTCGGTCGGCGCCGGTGACTCGTTCAATGCCGGCTATCTCGCCGGGTTGCTGTGGGGCTACGACATCGACCGGGCTCTGGCCCTGGCAGTGGCGTGCGGCGGGCTCTCCCTGCGCGGGACCGGCGGCACAGGCGCGCAAGCAACCCGCGATGAAGCGCTCCCCGCGACCGACGTCATACTCGAGACTGCTCGACAGAATGCCAGCGGCGGCTAACGAGACGACCCGGTCGTGACACCCTCGATGATGTAGCGGTTGAGGACCAGCGCAATGATCCCGGGCACGGCCGCGGCGACGACGCCACAAGCCATGATCAGCGTCAACGGGGCGATACGCTGCCCGTTCAACGCGGCGACAATCACCGTCACCGGCTGGGTCGACAGGTCACTGGTCAGTACGAGCGGGAACAGGAACTGAGCCCATCCCAGCAGGAACGCAATGATGCCCGCGGCGGCGATACCCGGCATCGCGACCGGCACGACGACGCGCAATAGTGTCTGGATCGGCGACGCCCCGTCGACCCGCGCCGCTTCTTCGAGCTCGACCGGGATACTGCCGATGTAGTTGTACAGAATCCAGAGCGTCAGCGGCAAGAACCCCGATGTGTAGACGAGTATGACGGCGATGTAGGTGTTCACCAGACCGACGCTGCTCATGATCCGGTACAGCGGAATCAGCGTGGCGT
>CAZIIX010000194.1:1745-5284 GCA_964539345.1 uncultured Actinomycetes bacterium
GTGTTCACCAGACCGACGCTGCTCATGATCCGGTACAGCGGAATCAGCGTGGCGTAGGCAGGGAGCAGCAGCGTGGCCAGAACGCTGACGAAGATCGTTCTCTTGAACCGGAACTTCATGCGGGCGAACGCATACGCGCCGAATAGGGCGATCGCAACCGTGAGCACCATCGCGGCGCCGGACTCGATCGTGGCGTTGAGCAGCGACCGTGTGAACTGGTCGGCCACACCGCTCTGACCGCCGAGCCCGATCAGGTCCCGGTAGTTGTCGGCGATCAGCGGGCTCGGCACGAAATGCGACGGTGCGCTATTCGCCGCGGACAACGTTGTCAGGCTGGTGTTCAATGCCCAGTACAACGGAAACAGTGACCAGAGCAGGATGACGACGATCGCAGCAATCCGGCCGGCCAGGCGCCCGAGGCGGGCCGCGATGCGAAACCCTGACGGACTGTTCCGTGACGGCGTGGTCACAGCGCCGGCCAGCTTCCGCGCGGCCGCGGAGGAGACAGAGCTCATCACACGGCCTCCGTCCGCCGATACAGGAGTGCCAGTAGGGCCATCGACAATGCTGCGCTCGCCACGGTCACCATCAGCGACAATGCGTAGCCGCCACCGAAGTTCAGGTTCTGGAACGTCTCGATGTAGGTCTGCAGCATCACCGACGATCCCAGTGGCGCACTGCCATTCATGACGTAGACCTGATCGAAGATGTTCAACGACAACACCAGGGCCTGCACCGCCGCGACCGCGACCGCCGGCCGGATCAGCGGCAAGGAGACCAACCGGAACGCCTGCCACGCGTTGGCGCCGTCGACGCGGGCGGATTCGTACAGGCTCGGCGGGATCGACTGCAGCGCTGCAAGAACGATGAGGACCGACAGCGGCGTCATTTGCCACACCTGCACGATCTCGATGAGCACGACCGTCAGCCACCGATCGAGGCCCAGCCAGGTGGTGTAGTCACCGATGACGCCGGCCGAGTGCAGGACACTGTTGAAGACGCCGGCGTTCGAGTCGTACATCCAGTCCCAGATGACCGCCTCGACGACCGGGGGTAGCGCCCACGGCAAGACGACCAGCGCGAGCACGATGCCACGAAGCCGGAAACGGCGCCGCAGCGCGACCGCAATGGCGATGCCGAGCACAGTGGACAGCACCACGCCCACCGCCACATAGACAGCGGTATTGACCCACGCCGCGGTCACGTCGGCATTGGCGAAAAGGTCCCGGAAGTTGTCCAGGCCGTTGAAACGTGTCGGTGGGTCCAGCGGCGACTCTCGGAAGAAGGCCTGCACCGTCGTCGACGCCAGCGGGTAGAAGGACAGCGCAGCAATGAACGCGACGAGCGGCGCTATGAGCAGGTAGGGCAGTAGTCGCTGCTGCCGCATCCCGTTCTCACCTCGCCAGTCGTAGCGGTCACGCCGCAGCCGCACCTCGCGGCTGCCGCGCGACCGTCCCGGTCATCTCGTGCGGGCTACCCCGCGCCCCCGTCGGCGGAGTAGCGCGAATCTAATGCGTGGCCGCTGCGATCTTCTTGACCGCCTCCTTGACGCTCTCTTGCCCAGCCGCAGCCTGGTGAATGTTCGTGAAGACCGCGTTGCTAAACGACGAGTACCACGGCGGAGCACCCTGCTCGAACGGAGTCTCCGACTTGCTCAGAAGCTTGGCCAGTTCCGAGGCCTGCGGTAGCTTGCCGGATTTCGAGAGCGTCTTGAGGCTCGACACCCGGGCGGGAAGTGGGAAACCCTCGATGACGTCATCGGGGCCGTTCGCACCCGCCCATGCCGCTTGGTTCTCCGTGCTGGTGAACCACTTGATGAACGCGGCCGCGGCGTCCGGGTTCTTCGCCGTCGCTGGTATTCCGATGCCATCCGGGTTTGCGATGTTCGGGCCGGCTTTGGTCTCGCCGGGCGTCGGCACGTACTTGACCTGGTTCACGACGCTGGACGAATCCGGCACGTCGTAGATGGAGCCGACGCTGCCGGAGTAGTCGCACAACACGGCCGCCACCCGGTTCTTGGCCATCTGCGTGGTGAAGCCCTTGTAATCGGCGATATTGATGTTGCCCTCGGGAACGAGCCCGTCCTTGTACGCCTTGACCATCCACTCGATCGCCTTGTACCCGGCCGAGTCCGGCGAGGTGAACAGCGGCTTATTGTCCTTGTCCAGGACCTTCCCGCCGAATGCGCCGGTCATTTGGTACCAGCACGTCGACAGCCCTTCAGCCGCGGCGAAGTGAATATCCAGCGGGTGGGGCATTCCCTTGATCTTCTGCAGCGCGCTGGTGAACTCGTCCAGGGTCGACGGGATGGTGGACACGCCAGCGTCATCGAAGTCTTTCGAATTGATCGTGGTGGTGATGAACGACGCGTCGAACGGCATGCCGAGGAGCTCACCGTGGGACATGAAGGTCTGGATCTGTGGCATGTCCTCCTTCAGGCTGTCGGGGTCGAACCACTTCTTCAGTGGCGTGAACCACCCGGTCTTTTCGTACTGGCCGACCTTGGACCAATCGACATCCGCTGCGTCCGCGAAGTAGCTGTTCGATGACGCCGCGGTCGCGATCTTGGTTTGCAGGTCATCCCAACCGATCTGAACCCACTTGACCTTGATTCCGGTCTGCTTCGTGAAGTCGTCCAGCATCGACTTCGGCGGACTCGGGTAGTGCATGGCGACGGTGATCGACCCGCCCACCTGGTTGCTGCTGGACTCGGGGGCGGTGCCGCCGCCACTGCCCTGCGCGCTCGTGCTGCCGCTGCCGCCGCCGCTGGACGCGCAGCCGGCGGTCACCAATAGACCCACAGCGCATGCTGCCAGAAGCATGCGCCCTCGTGTCGAACGGCGTGATGATTTCATCCTTGCCTCCTCCAACGGGCTTCAGCTGACGGCGGATCCAGGAAGGACCACCGATCGTGTCAAGTGGCGCGGATAGGCAGGATCCAGCCCGCGCGCACGCGCGGTCGCGACCGCAAGTCTTTGCGCCGCCACTAGCGCCACCATGGGATCTTCGAGCGACTCGACCCACGTAGCCCCCGTAGCGCGCACCTGATCCGCCAGTCCGCCCGGCGACTTCCCCAGCGACCACACCACGGAATGCGGGCCGAGGCTGCTGATCGGCCCGTGCCGAAGCTCCATCGCCGGATACGCCTCGCTCCACGCGGCACCGGCTTCGCGCATCTTCAACGCTGCTTCGCTCGCCAGCGCTGCGGCGAACCCGCGGCCGAGAAACACGAACTGACGAAACTGCGCCGGGTCGACTGGCAGCGGCGCCGCAAGCACGTGCTCGGCCTGGGCGGCGAGCGCGGAGATGTCTTCCCCCAGATGCGCACGCAATAGAGCCAGGCACGTGGTCGCAAAACGTGTCTGGACCACCGACTGCTCATCGGCGAAGTCGAGGACGATCGCACGATCCGCCTGGGACACGGCCGGTGAGCCGGGCGCGGCAGTGATGACCACCGTGGATGTCGACGCGGGGAATCGTGCCATCAGGTCGATGACTTCCGTGGTCGTCCCCGACCTACTGATGTACACGGCCGCGTC
>CAZIIX010000195.1:0-1468 GCA_964539345.1 uncultured Actinomycetes bacterium
GCTGTCGCGGACGCGGTGCCACTGGGTGCGGCGACGGCTCACCAACGGCGCTGGTCGGCCTCGTCCAGCGGGGCGGGATCGTCCGCGTGCGGGGATCGTCGGGCCGCGGCCGACCGCACGATCGCGAGCAGCAGCGCCGCGACCGGCATGGCGATCAGGAAGCGGATGGCGGCGTCCTCGGGTGTCGCGCTCTTCGTGACGAACGCGTCCCACAGGGTCGGTGCGCTGAATAGCAGCGCGCAGATCAATACCGATCGTCGGAACATGGCTGCTCCCGCTCGGCCGCCGTCACCGCGGTCAGGACCGTGATCGCCCAGGACTCCGGCGTCGCGGGGGCGCCGTCGAGCATGGCGACGGGGGCGTCCAGCCCCCACACCGTCGCCGGGCTCGTGGTCTCGCCGGCGTGCGTCGCGATCAGCGCGTCCACCGGGCCGAGCCGGTCGAGCATCCGGCCGGTGTCGGCCGGCTTGCGGGTGGCATCGACGACGGCCCACACCGCGTCCGGCTCGAGCGCCGCGATGACCTCGCGACCGGCCTCGTCCCACGCGCCGCGGTGATCGGTCGCCACGGCCACCAACGCCGGGGCGGTGCCGTGCTCGCGCGCCTCGGCCGCGAGGTCCCGGGCCGCCGCGGTGGAGTCCAGGGTGACGGGACGGCGCGCGCCGATGCCGTCGAGGCGACACCGGAACGTCCCGACGACATCGCATCCGGGCCGGGTATGACGCAGGAAGTCACCGACCGCGTCCGACAGCTCACGCGCCGGCCCGGCGATCACCAGGATCGCCCCGGACGTGCGGGGCGGGGGCGGCGGTGCGGGCAGCGATCGGACCAGCTGCTCCACCGCCTGGTAGGCGTGCGTGGCGTCGGCGGGCACCCGGTCGACCGGGACGCCCGCCTCGAGCAGCTGGCGGCGCAGCGCGAGACTCGTGGAGTGTTGGCGGGTGCCGGCGCCACCCGGGGTGCGGCGGCCGGCGACCTGCCCGGCGATCGCATGGTCACGGCCGGAGGAGCCGGCCAGCGGATCGCCTGCCGACGGGGCGCCGGGCTCGGTGGCCGGGTCGATGCCGAACGCGGTGGCCGACCCGGTGCCGGCGGCCGCGCCGTCGAGGGTGGCTGCGCCCCAGGTCCATGGATGGACCTCCCGGCCCTGCGAGGAGAGCGCCGGGCGCAGCCACTCGGCAGTGGCGGGCGGAATCCGCCCGGGCAGCACCCGCTCCCGGCCGGCGAGGTCGATCCCCGCGGCGGTATCGGTGGGATCGGCCCCGTCGCGAGTGCGGGCGGCGGTCTGCAGCGCGCGCAGCAGCGACGAGCGATCCGTCACCGCCGGCTGCGAATTCGGCCGGGACCAGAACGGCTCCTCGTCATTCTCCCGCTGCGGCTCGCTGTCCACGTCGGCGCGCTCGGCGGCCCGCTGGAGCGCCAGTTCGGCGAGCATCCGCGCGAACTCGAGTCCGGCGGCGTTCTCCGC
>CAZIIX010000195.1:1568-5258 GCA_964539345.1 uncultured Actinomycetes bacterium
CGCCGTGTGTCCGGCGACGGCTGCGTCATGGTCGAGCAGTCGGTAGTGCACGCCGACGCGCTGCTTGGCGAAGAAGCCCAGGAACCCGCCGGCACGCGGTCGCGCTATGTCGACCACCCGCACCCGGCCGGGGAACTCCGCGTCGAGCTCGGCGAGCAACTCGTCGAGATCGGCGGCCTCACGATACAAGGTTGCGGACGTCATCGATCATTCCAATCGCGTTGACGGTGACGGAACCGGCAGAGAGCTCGCTGTAGGAGATCACCGGCAGGGTCGGGACGGAGAGCTGGACCAGGCGGCGCAGCGCGAGGCGGATCCCGCCGGCGCAGACGAGCACGGGCGAGTTGCCCTGCGCGGTCTGGTCCCGCAGCTGCGCCGAGAGCTGGGTGATCAGCATCTCGGCCAGGTCGGGTTCGATCACCAGTTGCGAGCCGCCGTCGGCGGTGCGGACGGACTCGAGAAGTGTTTGCTGCAGCCGTGGTTCGATGGTGAGCACGTCCAGCCGGCCATCCGTGGCCAGCCGCGAGACGATGGACGGTGCCAGAGCGGCGCGCGCGGCCTCCACCAGCCGGTCGGGTTCGGTGCCGCCCTTGGCCGCCAGGGACAGCGCCTCGTAGATGCGAACCAGGTCGCGGATGGACACGCCCTCGTCGAGCAGCGCGTGCAGCACCCGCTGGACCTCGCCGAGCGAGAGCAGTGCCGGGGTGAGGTCCTCGACCACCACCGGATGGCTGCGCGCCAGCGAGCGGGTCGCCGCCGCCACATCCTCCCGGCCGAGCAGCCGCGACGCATGCTGCCGCACGGTCTCGGACAGGTGCGTGATGATCAATGACGATGGGTCGACGACCGTGGCGCCGAGAAGTTCCGCCTGGCCGCTCATCTCGACCGGGATCCATCGCCCGGCCAGCCCGAAGACGGGCTCCCGGTCGGGGGTGCCCGGCAGCCCGTCCAGGCCGTCGCCGATGGCCAGCAGCATGCCGGTCGGGGCGGTGCCTCGGGCCAGCTCCACGCCGTTGATGTTGATCGCGTAGGTGGCGTGCGGCAGCGTCACCGAGTCACGCGTGCGCACCGGCGGCATCACCACGCCCAGGTCGCCGGCAAGCGTGCGGCGCAGCCCCTTGACCCGGTCGAGCAGGTCCGCGCCCGGGCCGTCGACCAGGGACACCAGATCGGGTGCCAGGATGAGCTCCAGCGGATCGACGATCAGCTCCTGCCGCAGGATCTCCTCGGCGTCCGGCTCGGCCTGACCGTCGGACGCGCCGGCCGCTGCGGCGGCCTCCGCCTGCGCCGCCTCCGCCTTCGAGGTGGTCTTCAGCCTGCTCGCCAGGATCAGCAGCGCCGTACCCACCAGCAGGAACGGCAATTTCGGTAGGCCGGGCACCACGCAGAACATCAGCGCGGCCATCCCGGCGATGCGGATCGCCCGCTGCTGCGCGCCGAACTGCCGGGCGACGACCGTTCCCATGTCGTCGGTCTCGGACGACCGTGTGACCACCAGGCCGGTGGCCACGGACAGCAGCAGCGCCGGGATCTGGCTGACCAGGCCGTCGCCGACGGACAGCAGGCTGTAGGTGTCCAGCGCGTCGCCGATGTCCATGCCCTTGCTCAGCACGCCGATGCCGATGCCGCCGAGCAGGTTGATGAACGTGATGACGATGGCCGCGATCGCATCGCCCTTGACGAACTTGCCGGCGCCGTCCATCGCACCGTAGAAGTCCGCCTCGGCGGAGATCTCCGCGCGGCGCTTGCGGGCGGTGGCCTCGTCGATCAGCCCGGAGTTGAGGTCGGCGTCGATCGCCATCTGCTTGCCCGGCATGGCATCCAGGGTGAAGCGGGCGCCGACCTCGGCGACGCGCCCGGCACCGTTGGTGATCACCACGAACTGGACGACCAGCAGGATCGCGAAGATGACCAGGCCGATGACCAGCGATCCGGAGATGATGAAGTGCCCGAACGCGTTGATCACGTCCCCGGCGTAGCCGTCGGTGAGCACCAGCCGGGTGGCGGAGATGTTCAGCGCCAGCCGCAGCAGCGTGGCGATCAGCAGCAGCGACGGGAACGAGGAGAAGTCCAGCGCCCGGTGCACGTACATCGCCACCAGCACCACCAGCACCGCGAACGAGATGTTCACCGCGATGAGCACGTCGAGCAGGGCGGCCGGCATCGGCACGACCAGCATCACCACGATGGCGACGACGCCGATCGGGATCGCCAGCTGGCTCAGGTTGCGCTTCTTCACGACACCTCTTCGGTGGGGGTTCCGTGGCGTCCGAGCCGCAGCATGCCTTCCTGGCACCGTCCCTATCGGCCGGACGCCGTCACACTTGAGTGGCGTTTCGGACTATGACGAGGCCGTCGCCGGCCCGCCGTGGGCGGCTATCGCAGCCCCGCCGGCCTCGGCGCGGGCCGCTCCGGCCGCCCGCCCCGCGCGGTCGTCGTCCGCCTCGTCCGGCGGCTCGGACGCGCCCGGGTTCGGGGAGCGGTGCATGCCGGCGGCGGAGCCCTTCGCCTTGAGGGTCATGACGAACGCGAGCACCATGGCCACGCCCTGGTACAGGTCCGGGGGGATCTCCGCGCCGATATCGACGGTGCCGTACAGGGTGCGGGCGAGGGGGATGTCGCGCACCATCGGGATGCGATGCTCGTCGGCGATGGCGCGGATGCGGGCGGCGACGTGGTCGGCGCCCTTGGCCAGCACCCGCGGGGCGCCGCGGCCGGTCTCGTACTGCAGCGCGACGGCCACGTGCGTCGGGTTAACCAGCACCACATCGGCGTTCGGCACGTCGCGCATCATCCGGTTGCGGCTCATCGCCAGCGCACGGGAGCGGCGCGCGTGCTTGAAGTGCGGGTCGCCCTCGGACTGCTTGTGCTCCTGCTTGATCTCGTACTTCGTCATCTTGAGCTGCTTGTTGTTGCGTTTGCGCACCACGGCGATGTCGGCGATCGCCAGCACCAGCCCGCCGACCGCGGCCAGCCGCAGCACGGTCAGCGCGGTGTCGATGCCGATCGAGATGAGCGTGGACAGGGTCAGCGACCCGGAGCCGTACACGGTCGGGATGAGGTTCTTCACCGACAGGATCACGATCAGTCCCAGGGCCAGCGACTTCAGCAACGCCTTGAGACCCTGCCAGGCGCCCTGCGGGCCGAACATGCGCTTGAAGCCGGACAACGGATTGAGCCGTTTCGCTTGCGGTTTCAATAGTTTCGGCGCGACCCAGATGCCGCCCTGCAGCGCCACGCCGACGACCCCGATCACCGCGATGAGCGCCGCCATCGGGATCACCGCCCACAGCCCCGCCCTCGCGGCGTCGGCGAGCACGCCGTAGGCGACACCCAGATCGGGGTTGCGGATCACCGCCCCGACACCGACCATCGCGATGGTGCCGGCCTCGATCAGCGAGCCGAACACCTTCGGCAGGATCAGCGTGGCGATGAGCATGCCCAGCCAGGCCCCCATCTCCGGGGTGTTGCTGATCTGCCCCTCCCGGCGAGCCTTCTTGAGCTTCTTCGGGGTGGCCTTCTCGGTCCTCTCCTCACCGCCGCCGCCCTGGTTGCTCATCCGAACACACCCCCGATCAACGTGTTGGCCCGGTCGGCCAGGTGCACCACCACGCCGGGCAGCAGCGCCAGGCCGACGCCGACCAGCAGCAGGGTCAGGCCGATCTTCACCGGGAAGCTCATGGTGAACGC
>CAZIIX010000196.1:0-5214 GCA_964539345.1 uncultured Actinomycetes bacterium
GTCGCAGCAGACTGCGTCACAGCCGGGTATGACGAGGACCTGGACGGTGCTCATCCCGGTCAAGTCGACCGCGGTCGGCAAATCGCGCCTGGGCATCGACCCGACCGCGCGCGCCCGGATCGCCCGCGCGCTCGCCACCGACACCGTCATCGCCGTCCGGTCCGCCACCCGGGTCGGGCGCGTCCTGCTGGCCGTCGAGCGCGATGACGACGGCGCGCTGCTGGCCGCGGCGACCGATGGCGCCCCGCTGCTCGTCCACCGGGTGCACGCTCACGGGCTGAATGAGTCGCTGGTCGAGGCGGTCGCATCGCTGCCACGGCCGACGGGGCCGGTGGCGCTGCTGCCCGCCGACCTGCCATCGCTCGCGGCCGCCGAGCTGGACGGGGCACTGGTCCGCGCTGCCGCCCATCCGCTGGCCGTGGTCACCGATCGGCAGGGCGTGGGAACCACATTGCTCGCCGCCCGCCGCGCCGACCTGCTCGCGCCGCACTACGGAGCGGACTCGTTGGCCGCCCACCTGGCCGCCGGGGCCATCCAGATCGATGTTCCGGCCACCTCGGGGCTGCGTCGCGACGTCGATGTGGTCGCGGACCTGTGCGACGCCACCGGCGCCGCGACCGTGGCCGAACGCGACCGCTGGGCGAGTAACGTCACCTGCGGGTAGCGGCCGGGTGACGCTCCGACGCGGTACGGTCGAAGTGTGCCTCGCCGATACCTGACACGTGGTGCGCTCGTGGGTCATGTGGTGATCCTCGTCGCAGTGCTGGTGTGTCTGCGCCTGGGCTGGTGGCAGTGGGAGGTCTCGCAGCGGCCCGGTGGCACGGCACAGAACCTCGGGTACGCGCTGCTCTGGCCGGTGTTCGCCGGCTGCTTCATCTACATGTGGCTGCGCTACCTGCAACTCGCGGAGTCGCAGCAGGCGGGCGAATCCGGCACGGAGCCCGAAGCCCGTGCGGAGGCCGCATCCCATACCGAGCTCGCGGAATCCGACCCCGTCGCTGTCGCTGGTCCGCGCGCTGGGGCCGATGCGCGCGCCGATGTCGATGCGCACGCCGATCGCGACCGCGGGCGGCCCCGCGGCCGGTCCGGACGCGGCACCGGAGCGGCAGCGCGCCGCAGCACCGGCCACACAGTGGACGACCCGGCCGGCACCGGCGTCCTGGCTGCCGGTCCGACGCCCGCCCGTGCCCGCCCGACGTACACCGTCGGCGTCGGGGTGATCGGCGGCGAGGAAGACCAGGCCGATGACGAGTTGGCCGCCTACAACCGCGCATTGGCCGCGCTCGCAGAACAGGATGATCGACGTGTCCGCTGATTCCCAGCTCACCCCCGACGCCGCGGGCGGCGCGACCGCCCGCCCGGGGACCAAACGGCTCCAGCCGAAGATCGCCAGCGCGCTCACCCGCTACCGGATCGCCTCCTTCGTGGTCGGCGTCGGGCTGCTGATCCTCTGCCTGACGATGGTGCTCAAGTACGGCTTCGACATGGACTGGACCGTCCGGGTGTGGGGGCCGATCCACGGTGTGCTCTACGCGGCGTACGTGCTGCTGACGTTCGACCTGTCCTACAAGGCGCGCTGGCGCCTGGTCAGCCTGCTGAAGATCCTGCTGGCCGGGGTGGTCCCGGTGCTGTCGTTCTATGCCGAGCACTGGGTCAACCGGAAGATGCTCGCCGGCGAGCGGGTGTAGACGCCGGGTCGGCATTCGAGTCCGCCTGGTCGACTCGCGGCGCGGTCGACCCGCGACGTGCGGCCGCCGGCGCGAGTGCGGCACGCGTCCGCGGAGTCGGACGTGCCGACGGCTGCCGGGGCGCGCGCGGCCGATCGTATATGATGCCATGCGTCAGGCGAGTCTTTCCCGCCGGTGCTCGAAAAAGGGGCACTGTCCCGCCCACGGGCGAGCGAGAAATATATGGCCCATCCGTCATTGTGCAGCGGAGGACATCGCCGTGCCGTCTGTCTCAGCCCATGTCGCCAGCACCTTGGCCCGTTACGTCGACCATGTCTTCGGGATCATGGGGAACGGCAACGCGTATTTCCTGGACGCCCTCGAGCGAAGGACGAGTGCGACCTACACGGCCATGCGCCACGAGGCCGGGGCGGTGGTCGCCGCCGACACCTACTACCGCGCGGGCGGCGGGCTCGCGGCCGCCACCACGACGTACGGCGCGGGATTCACCAACACGCTGACCGCCCTCGCGGAGGCGGTCCAGGCGCACTCGCCGCTGATCCTGGTGGTCGGGGACGAGCCGACGGCGGGGCCGCGCCCGTGGGACGTCGACCAGATCGCGCTGGCGGCGGCCGTCGGCGCCCGCACCTACACGGTCGGGCGCGCCGACGCGGCCGCGACGACCGTGATCGCGATCGAACACGCGCTGTCCTACCGGGTACCGACAGTGCTCGCGATCCCGTACGACGTGGCGCGACTGGAGGTCGGCGAGCTGCCGGACGCACCGACCCCGCATCTGCCCGCGCCGGTCACCCCGGACGGCGAGTTCAGCGCGGCGGCGCTGCGCGAGGTCGCCGAGCGCCTGGCGGCGGCCGAACGGCCGCTGCTGCTCGCGGGCCGCGGTGCCTGGCTCTCCGGAGCCTCCGAGGCGCTGGGCGCGTTGGCCGAGGCCACTGGCGCACTGACCGCATCAACGGCGTTGGGACGCAACGTCTTTCCGCGCCCCGAGTACGACCTCGGCGTCGCCGGCGGATTCGGAGCGGCCGGGGCGATGCAGGCCATCCGCACCGCCGACGTCGCGATCATCATCGGGGCATCGCTGAACCAGTTCACCATGAGGTTCGGCGATCTGTTCTCACCCCAGGCCCAGGTGATTCAGATCGACACCGCGACTGCCGCCACACATCCGCACGTGAGCCGCTTCATCCGGGCCGACGCGGCACTGGCGGCGAAGGCTCTGGTGGCCGAACTCAGCGCGATCCAGGCATCGCCGAGCGTCTGGCGGGACAGCGTCGACGTCGCCGCGCTGCGCAGCTACGAGCCCGGAGACGGGATAGCGCCGGACGGCCGGCTCGATCCGCGATCGGTGGCCAAACGCATCGGTGAGCTATTGCCCCAGGATCGGGTGGTGGTCTCCGACGGCGGGCACTTCATCGCATGGGCCAACATGTATTGGCCGGTGGCGAGCCCGGACCGGATGATCATGGTCGGCACCGCCTACCAGGCGATCGGCCAGGGCTTCCCATCGGTCCCCGGCGCCGCACACGCCAAACCGGATGCGACCGTGGTGCTGACCACCGGCGATGGCGGCGGGCTGATGGCGCTGGCCGATCTGGAGGCGGCCGTGCGCGTCGCCGGAGGACGCGGCATGGCCGTGGTCTGGAACGATCGCGCCTATGGCGCCGAGATCAATCTCTATGGCCTGAAGGGACTCTCGCGTGTACCCATGGAGATCCCCGAGGTGGACTTCGCCGCGTTGGCGGCGGCGGTGGGGGCCGAGGGTCGGGTCGTGCGCACGCTCGACGACATCGAATACCTGGCGGAGTGGGCGGCCACGCCGGCAGGTGACCGCCGCTTCCTGCTGTTGGACCTGAGGATCTCCGGGTCCGTGGTGGCGCCGTATCAGAAGGAAGTCATCCGCGTGAACTCGTAGCGTCGGCGGGCGTCTCGTCCGGCGGCGCGGGCGTCCCGGCCGCTGCGTCGCGCACCGCCTCCGCGACCCGCGGCGCAACGCTGGCATCGAATACGCTCGGCACGATGTAGCTCGGGTTGAGCTCGTCCGGCAGCACGCTGTCCGCTATCGCGTGCGCGGCGGCCAGCAGCGCGTCCTCGGTGATCTCGTGGGCCGCGGCGTCCAGCATGCCGCGGAAGAAGCCGGGGAAGGCGAGCACGTTGTTGATCTGATTCGGATAGTCCGACCGCCCGGTGGCCACCACTGTCGCGTGCTGGCCGGCCTCGCCGGGATCGACCTCCGGGTCGGGATTGGCGAGCGCGAACACGATCGCGTCGTCGGCCATGGTGGCGATGTCCTCGCCGGTGAGCAGGTTCGGGCCGGACACGCCGATGAACACGTCGGCGCCGGCAAGGACCTCCTTGAGCGTCCCCTGCACGCCGCGCGGATTGGTGTTGTCGGCGATCCACCGGCGGAACCGGTCGAGGTTCGGGTTGTCCGGGCGCACCGATCCGTGCCGGTCGCAGCCGATGACGTCGGTGAACCCCTGGTGCGCCAGGAGCTGGATGATCGCCCGGCCGGCAGCGCCGACGCCCGAGACCACGACCCGACAATCCTTGGGCTGCTTGCCCACGACGCGGAGCGCATTGGTCAACGCCGCGAGCACGACGATCGCGGTGCCGTGTTGATCGTCATGGAAGACGGGGATGTCCAGGATGTCGCGGAGGCGATCCTCGATCTCGAAGCAGCGCGGGGCGGCGATGTCCTCCAGGTTGATGCCACCGTACTGGGGCGCGATGCACCGCACGATCTCGACGATCTGATCGACGTCCTGCGTGTCCAGCACCACCGGCCAGGCGTCGACGCCGCCGAACTGCTTGAACAACACCGCCTTTCCCTCCATCACCGGGAGCGCGGCGGCGGGGCCGATGTCGCCCAGGCCGAGGACGGCGGACCCGTCGGTGACGACGGCGACGGTGTTCCGCTTGATCGTCAGCCGGCGCGCGTCGCGAGGATTCTCCGCGATCGCCAGGCACACCCGGGCGACGCCGGGGGTGTAGGCGCGGGACAGGTCATCGCGGTGTTTGAGCGGCACGGTCGCCGCGATCTCCAGCTTCCCCCCGAGGTGGAGCAGGAACGTGCGGTCGGAGACCTTGCGCACGGTCGCGCCCGGGATGTCGTTGATCGCGGCACTGATCTGCTCGCCGTGCGCGGCGTCGGAGGCGTCGCAGCTGGCGTCGACGATCAACATGGTGGGCTTGGACTCGACGACGTCGAGAGCGGTGAGCGAACCGCCGGCGGTGGCGATCGCCGCGGCCAGGCGACCGGTGGCGCCCGTTTCGGCCGGCAATTCGGTGCGGATGGTGATGGAGTAACCCGGACTTGGCTTCGGCATGCGACGTTCCCTCATCAGGCAGGTGGGCGTGCGATCGGGGGCGGTGCATCTACCGTAAACGCTGCGACGGCGGGGCGCGGGGCCCGGACCCGGCGCGGCGTGTGATCACCGTCATGATCAGCGGGGCGTGACGCAGGTCCCGTCGTCATGGCCGTCGTGCTGCCAGCCGCAATGGTGGACGATACTGGGATTGAACCAGT
>CAZIIX010000197.1:0-5170 GCA_964539345.1 uncultured Actinomycetes bacterium
GGGTCGTGCGCCTCGGCGATGACCAGGTCGAGCGCCTCGGCGCCGGTGGCCTCCACATTGGCCCGGGTGGTGTCGAAGTGCGTGTTCGACGGCACCACCGTGCCCGGCCCGCCCAGCACCGAGAAGATGATGCGTTCCGCGGCCCGGCCCTGGTGCACCGGGATGACGTGCTCGAACGGGAACAGCTGGCGAACGGCGTCACGGAAGATGAAGTATGACGGGGATCCGGCGTAGGACTCGTCGCCCCGCTGCATCGCGGCCCACTGATCGCGGCTCATCGCCCCGGTCCCGGAATCGGTGAGCAGGTCGATCAACACGTGCTCGGCCCGCAGCTGGAACAGGTTGTAGCCGGCATCGCGCGCGTACCGCCGGCGCTCCTCCGCCGTCGTCATCGTCATCGGCTCGACGGAGTGGATGCGGAACGGCTCGATGATGGTGCGGTACGTCGGTTCGTCCATGTTCCTCACGCTATCCAGGAACCGGGCGCCGTCTCTAGCAGAAGAGGACTTTGGTCCCCAATCGACCGCGGCGCCGCCGGCACGCGACACGACCCGGCGGCACGCGACACGACCCGGCGGCACGCGACACGACCGGGACCCACCGCGGCCGGCGCCGCCGGAACCGATAGGTTCATAGCAATGCGGAGCCTTACCCTCGACCGGACGCGGCCGTGGCAGCACGAATGGCTGGGCAACTCCGTCCAGGCCTGGGTGATCGCTGCCGTGGGCGCCGCCATCGGTTTCCTCATCGTGCAGGTGATCGTCAGCGCGGCCCGCCGCGTCGTGACCCCCCGCGCCGAACGGACCAACCGCACCGCGCTGCGCAGCCTCGCCGCCGCGCTCGACGCCGTGCTGTCCTGGCTCATCGCGCTGATCGCGATCGTCGTGGCGCTGCGGGCGCTGGAGCTGTCGCCCGGCGCGGACTACTGGCTGGGGCTGCTCACCTTCCTGCTCATCGGCTACCAGCTGGTGCGATGTGTCAACCGCGCCATCGTCACCTGGCTGCTGCGCTCGGCCGTGCGCGACGACCGCACCGAGGTGCCGGTCATGCTCAGCATCGTCACCTGGGCCTGCCAGTTCGTCGTCTGGATCACGTTCCTGCTGGCACTGCTGTCCAACGCCGGGGTGCACATCACGGCCTTCATCGCCTCGCTCGGCGTCGGCGGCATCGCGGTCGCCCTCGCCGTGCAGAACATCCTCGGCGACCTGCTCGCGTCGGTGTCCATCGGCCTGGACAAACCGTTCGAGCCGGGCGAATTCATCGCGTTCGACGCCGATCTGGGAACCGTCAAACACGTCGGCATCAAGTCGACCCGGATCGCGTCGCTGTCCGGCGAGGAACTGTCGATCTCCAACTCGCAGCTGCTGAGCAAGCTCGTGCACAACTACAGCCGGATGGCCGAGCGGCGCGTCGTCTTCGGATTCACCGTCCCCTACGACGCCACCGGTGACCAGCTCCGGGAGATCGCCGACCGCACCAACGCCACGATCCAAGCGGCCGAGCCCATCCGGTTCGACCGGGGCCATTTCGCGACGTTCGGCGACGCGGGGTTCTCGTTCGAATTCGTCTACTACGTGCTCGATCCCAGCTACACGCTCTACATGGACATCCAGCAGCGGATCAACCACGACATCATCGGCATCCTGGACTCGGTCGGGACGCGTTTCGCGGTGCCGCCGCGGGAGATCACCGGGGGCGCACAGGTCCGCGGGTGAGTGCCGCGACCATACCGAAAAATCGTCGTGACCAGTGCTTTCACTCGCCGAGCGGCGTTCCGTCCGGTGAATGTCAACGATGAGTCAAGTATCTTTCGCGACGGCCGATAGATCTGGCGAACGCGCAGCGTCACCACCCGAATGAGTTCATCGCCCACCCGTGAGGGGGAAGGTCCCGTGCCGGTGTCCACCGCCATCGTGGGGCGTCAGCCCGTGGTGGATCGCGCCGACGAGATCGTCGGGTACGAGCTGCTGTTCCGCCCGCTGCCCTCCAGCGACCGGGCGTACGACCCGAACGCGCCGCGGCAGCTCAGCGGGGACGAGATGACCGCGACGGTGCTCTACAGCGCGCTGGGCATCGGGATCGACCATCTCACCGGCGGCAAGACCGTGTTCTGCAACGCCGACCGGGGCGTGCTGACCGGGGACATGCCGATGAGCCTGCCGCCGAAGCGGACCGTCATCGAAGTGCTCGAGACCGTGGTGCCCGACGAGGACGTCCTCAACGGGTGCCGCGCCCTGCGCCGCGCCGGATACCGGCTCGCCGCCGACGACTTCAGCGACTTCTCCGGCAGCGAGGCGCTGCTCGACCTCGTCGACATCGTCAAGATCGACCTCCAGGTCGTCGACGTCGACGACATTCCGGCGCTGATGCGGCGCTGCCGGGAGTTCGACGTCCAGATGCTCGCCGAGAAGATCGAGACGCCCGAGGAACTGGCCGTCTGCCGGGAACTGGACTTCGACCTGTTCCAGGGCTACCTGATCGGCCGGCCGCGGACGATCAGCGGGCCCAGCCTGGTGCCGTGTTCGCGGAACGTGCTGCGGCTGGCCAGCACCGTGCTGGACGACGACACGGAGTTCAGCACCATCGAGGACATCCTGCAGCGCGAACCGGCGCTGAGCTACCAGCTGCTGCAACTCGCCGCGATCGGCAGACTGGGCGAGACGCAGCGTCAGGTGCGCAGCATCCGCGAGGCGCTGGTCGCGATGGGCCTGGTGCGGCTCCGCGGCTGGATCTCCACGCTGATGCTGCGGCCCAGCGGCAAGGCGATCGACACCAACCTGCCCGCGGTGCTCGCCCGGGCGCGGCTGGCCGAGCTGCTCGCCGAGTTCGTCGAGCCGGGAAGCGGGGCGCACGCGTTCACCGCCGGGATGATCTCGGCGCTCGACCTGCTGCTCGGGGTGCCGCACGCGAAGCTCTCGGCGATGCTGGACCTGCCGGACACCCTGCGCACCTCGGCGTTCTCCCGCGGTTCGACGGTCGGTTGCCTGATCGCCGACATCGTCGAGCACGAACAGCACGGGCATCCGCCGCACCGCGTCGCGAACCTGTCCGACGACGTGGTCGTGCAGGCCTCGGCGCAGGCGTTCGGCTGGGCGATGGAGGCCACCGAAGTCATCGATTCACTAGCGACCGTGTAGCGGGAACCATCGTCATGCCCATCACCACGGCAGTCGTCGGTCGACAACCGATCATCGACCGGACCCACCGGATCATCGGCTACGAGTTGCTGTTCCGCCCGCTGCTGACCAGCACGACGGCGGACGACCCATCCGCGCCGCCGGCCCCGGACGGCGATCACATGACGGTCGGGGTGTTCTTCAGCGCGCTGGGCATCGGACTGGAGCGGCTGACCGGCGGTAAGGAGATCTTCTGCAACCTGGACCGGGGCGTGCTGACCGGCCGGCTTCCGATGACGCTGCCCCGGCGCAACACCATCGTCGAGGTGCTCGAATCCGTGGCGTTCGATGACGAGGTCGCGGCGGGCTGCCGCCGGCTGCGCGCCTCCGGCTATCGGCTCGCCGCAGACGATTTCCGCTGGCGCGACGACGCGGAGGAGCTCCTCGGACAGGTCGACATCGTCAAGATCGACATCCAGGCCACGCCGGCGGAGGAGGTCGCGGACCTCGTCCGGCGCTGCCGCCCGTACGGGGTGCGGCTGCTGGCCGAGAAGGTCGAGGACGGCGAGGAACTGTTCCGCTGCTGCGAACTCGGCTTCGACCTGTTCCAGGGCTACTACCTCGGGCGGCCGCAGACGGTGAGCAGCCCCGCGTTGAACCCGGCACAGCACCACGTGCTGCAACTCGCCGGCGTCGTCCTGCGACCCACCACCGATTTCGGCGAGATCGAGCGGATCGTGCGCACCGATCCGGCACTGTCCTACCAACTCATCCAGCTGGCGTCGCTGGGCCGGTTCGGCGAGACCCGCCGCGAGGTCCGCAGTATCCGGGAGGCGTTGGTGCTCATGGGCGAACAGCGTCTGCGGGGTTGGGTGCCGGCGCTGATGCTGCGCCCGGCGGGCCCGGCGATCGACACCCACCTGGTGACGGTGCTCGCCCGGGCCCGGACCGTGGAGCTGCTCGCCGCCCGCTCCGACGAGCTGGACAGTGCGGCCGGTTTCACCGCCGGCATGCTGTCGGCGTTCGACCTGCTGCTGAACATTCCGCGGGAGCGTCTCGCCGACACGCTCGAGATCCCGCCGAGCCTGCGCGCCGACGCATTCGGCCACGACACTCCGCTCGCGCGGCTGATCGCCGAGGTGATCGACCGCGAGCACGGCTCGTTCGATGCGGCCGCCGACGAGCCGGACACGGCCGACCTGGCCACTGCCGACCTCACGTTCAACGAGGTCGCCGCGGAGGCGTTCGGGTGGGCCGTCGAGGCCGCGACGACCATCGATGAGGCCACCGGCTCCGTGCCCGCCGGCGGATGAGACGTCGATCCCACCGGACCCCCGGACCCTTGACCGGTCCCCCCGCAGTCCATAACTTGGGAAGCGTGTCTATAGAAATCACCGCTACCCTGGCGGACCTCGTCATCGAGGATCCGCGACGGACGCGCATCCTGGAATCCTTCGGCCTCGACTACTGCTGCCACGGCGGCGAATCCCTGGCCGACGCCGCCCGCACCGCCGGCGTCGACCTCGATATCGTGCGCGGCGCACTGGATCTGCCCGCTCCGGGCCCCGACGAGGCCCCGCGCGGGCCCGGCGACAACGCGGCGCTCGCCCACGACATCGTCGACACGCATCACGCCTACATGTGGGAGGAGATGCCACGGCTGCAGGCCCTGGTCGACAAGGTCCACCAGGTGCACGGCGCGCGGCACCCGGAACTCGCCGACGTCAAGGACGCGTTCGATCAGGCGGTGACTGCCCTCGACCCGCACATGACCACCGAGGAGCGCCGCATCTTCCCGGCGATCAGCCGCGCCGAGAAGGGCGAGCGGCGGCCCACCGACGGGTCGCTGGAGGAGCCGATCGCGCAGCTGCGGGCCGAACACGAACACGTCGGCGAACTGTTCGCCCGGCTGCGCTCGTTGACCGACGGCTACACGGTGCCCGCCGACGGCTGCGCCTCCTACCGCGCCATGCTCGACGGGCTGCGCGAGATGGAGCTCGACCTGCACGAGCACATCCACAAGGAGAACAACATCCTGTTCCCGCGGGCGCTGC
>CAZIIX010000198.1:0-5156 GCA_964539345.1 uncultured Actinomycetes bacterium
TACCGGCGGCGGTTCCGGCACGTGCTGGTCGACGAGTACCAGGACACCAACCACGCGCAGTACGCGCTGGTGCGCGAGATCGTCGGCGGCGCCGTCGATTCCAGCCGAGAGCAGGGCGACGACGATGTCTCCGGCGGTCCTGCGTCGCCGGAGGAGCCGCCCGCGTCGCCCCCGGACGAGCCAGCCCTTCCGCCGGCCGAGCTCGTCGTCGTCGGCGACGCGGACCAGTCCATCTACGCGTTCCGCGGGGCGTCGATCCGCAACATCGTCGAGTTCGAGAAGGACTTCCCGAACGCGAGAACCATTCTGCTGGAACAGAACTACCGCTCCACTCAGACGATCCTGTCCGCTGCGAACGCCGTCATCTCCAAGGACCGGAACCGTCGGCACAAGAACCTGTGGACCGACAAGGGCGCGGGCGAGCCGCTCGTCGGCTATGTCGGCGACGACGAGTATGACGAGGCCCAGTTCATCGCCGAGGAGATCGACCGGCTCATCGATGCCGGCGAGACGACCTACGGTGATGTCGCGGTGTTCTACCGCACGAACGCCTCCTCCCGCGCGATTGAGGACGTCTTCGTCCGGTCCGGCATGCCGTATCGCATCGTCGGGGGCGTGCGCTTCTACGAGCGCAAGGAGGTCAAGGACGCCATCGCGTACCTGCGGGTGGTCGCCAACCGCGATGACGAGGTCAGTCTGCGTCGCATCATCAATACCCCCAAGCGCGGCATCGGGGACAAGGCGATCGCCACGGTCGCGGTGTACGCGGAGCAGGAGCGGATCGGGTTCGCCGACGCCCTGGACCGAGTGCGCGATATTCCTTACCTGGCACCGCGTTCGGTCAACGCGATCGATGGGTTCCGGACACTGCTGGCCGAGTTGGACGAGGTCGTCGACCAGGGGGGCGACCCGGCGGACGTGGTCACCGCGGTGCTTGAGCGGACCGGCTACCGCGCCCAGCTCGCCGAGTCGGACGACCCGCAGGACGCCTCCCGGCTGGAGAACCTCGACCAGCTGGTGACGGTGCTGCGCGAACACGCCGAGCGCATCCTCGACCTCGCGGACGGTGCCGGCGGGGAGGTCCCGGAGGACGCCGGGGCGGAGGACGCCGGGGATGACACCGGGGCGGACGACACGCCCGCTGCACCGCCGACCCCGCGCGAACTGCTCACCGCAGTGTTGGAACAACTCTCGCTGGTGGCGGACGCCGACTCGGTGCCGGACTCCGACGAGGGCGTCGTCACGCTGATGACGCTGCACACCGCCAAGGGACTGGAGTTCCCGGTGGTGTTCATCACCGGCTGGGAGGACGGAATGTTCCCGCACCAGCGGGCGATGGGGGACGAGCGCGAACTGTCCGAGGAACGGCGGTTGGCCTATGTCGGCATCACCCGCGCCGAGCACCGGCTCTACCTCTCCCGAGCGGTCAGCAGATCGGCGTGGGGACAACCGGTCTCCCAGCCGCAATCCCGCTTCCTGGACGACATTCCCGCCGGCTTGGTGACCTGGCGGCGGCTGCCCGATTCCGCCGAACCGTACGTCGAGCGCGGCGGGTCCGCCGGGTCCTGGCCGGGCCGCGCCGCACCGGTGGCGGTCAGCCGCTACGGCCCCGGCGGGCCCTCGCCCCGGCCGACGAGGCAGCGCGCACCGATGCTGCACCTCGCCGTCGGCGACCGAGTCTCGCACGACAAGTACGGCCTCGGCACCGTCACCGAGGTCTCCGGATCAGGGCCGACGTCGCAGGCCGTCATCGACTTCGGCTCCGCGGGAAAGCTCCGGCTGATGCTCATCGGCGGACCGCCGATGGTCAAGCTATAACGCCGGCCGGCCGCGTCGGGCGTTCCTGCGCGTGTACCAGAGCCAGCCCAGGCCGAGCAGTGGCAGCACGACGGGGATGTAGACGTATCCGCTGCCGAATCGGGACCAGACGGTGTCGTCCGGGAACGCCTGACGGTCTGCGATCGACAGGATGCCGATCACCACCACGCCGAGCAGCTCGATCCCGCAGGAACACCACGCCAGGGCGCGCGACCAGCGCCGCCGCGTCGTCAGGCCCACCGTCGCGCTGATGTAGATGATTCCGGACACCAGGGACAGCGCGTAGGCCAGCGGCGCCTCGTGCAGTTTCGTGGCCATCTGCACCCCGGCGCGTGCGGTCGCCGCCAGGGCGAATGTCGCGTACAGCGCGATCAGCAGCCGCCGCGGTCCAACGGCGGCGTCCGGCTCGGGTCCGGGGCTCGCGCCGCCTGCCGGCCCGGCGTTCGGATCAGCCACTGAAGAATCCCCACAATCCCGCGAGGCGCAGCGTCATGACCGCCACCACGAGCGCCATGAAACACACGATGATCGAGCCCCACCGGGTCCGTTCGATCCGCGCCAGGTAGAACCCCAGCGGCAACGGCAGCAGAATGCCGACGCTGTAGGCGATGAACGTCACCGGCTCGCCCAATCCGGTGCCGGACAGCCGCACCAACGCGATGATCATCTGGGCGAGCAGCGCCGCCTCGAGCACGATGACGGCGATCATCTGGGCGTCATTGGTCGGGTGATACCGCGCTCCCCAGATCCCCGTCCACACGGCGAGAGCCACGGCGAGAGCCATGACGCCGTAGGTGAGTGCAGGAATCACAGCGCTTACGGTAGCGGGCGAGCAGCGCCTCGAGTCCCACGGGATCCTCGCCGCAGTTGCTAGCGTCGACAGTGCGCGGAACAGGGCGGCGGCACGGGCGAGAGGGGTGGGCAATGACGATGTCCGTCGCGGTGCGCGATGCCGGACCCGCCGGCGCCTGGACCGCGGCGGCCGGCCTCGGCGCGTCCGCCGTCATGACCCTCCTCGTGCCGGTGGCAGGGGCGGTCCGCGCCTCGGACCGCTCGGCCGTGTGGTTCGCGCATGGCGCTCTGTGGCCGGCGCTGCTTCCGGCGATCGTCGTGGCCGCCGTCGCGCTCCGGCATGCCGTCGCAGCGCTCGCAGTGGCGGCCGGCGCCGGTGCGGTGGGTTTCCCGCGGCTGTTGGCCGATCTGCCCATTGTGACCGCGCCCGACTCGGTGGCCCGGCCGGAGCTCTTCGTCGAGACCACCGACCGGTCACTGCCGTTCCATGCGGCCGGCGGCGGCTACCTGCTGCTGGGGGCGGACATCGTGCTGCTCGCCGCCGGGGTGTTCGCCGCGTGGCGACTGGCCCGGTCGGTGACGTTCCCCCGGGACAGCGACGAGGTTGAATCGCGCCGCAACAGCGCCATGATGGCGGTCGGGTTCGTCGGCGTGCTGCTGATCGCCGTCGCCGCACTCGCCGTGCCCTACCAGGGCGGGTACCTCTCCGGGCGCTATGTATCGGTGGGTCTGCCGCTGGTGGGGCTGGTCGGCGCCGTGGTGCTGGCGGTGCTGGCGGCGATGGCGGTGCTCGTCGCAGGATCCATGCCGCGCTCGGTGGCGGTGGCGCTGCTGGGAGGAGTGGGCGCCGCGGCGGCCGTCCCGTCGCTGACGGCGATTATCGCGGCGTGGAGCGCGCCGGTCGGCCTGTCGTTCACGGTGTGGCTGGGCGTGGCCGGGGCGGCGGTGCTCGCCGCGGCCGGTTTCCTGACACGGACCGAGCTCGCCAGCGATGATGGCCGGGCGTCCGACGGGGGCGGTCACGACCGCGGCGCGGACGACCGCGGCGCGGACGACGGCGGCGCGAGGGACGGCGAGGGCGAGGCGCACGGCGGCCCCGCCGGCCATGACCGCGGGGCGCTGCGGTTCCGGCCCGCGGGGGCCCGCCGGACGCGGGCGGCCACGGTCGTCGCCGCGGTCCTGGGTCTGGTCGCGGCCGCGCTCGCCGTCGCGGCGGGCCTGCTGCCGGCGATCGATACCCGCGGCCTGGGCGACGCGGTGCGCACCGCCGACGGCTCGGCACTGCCGTCGTCGACCGCGTTCTGGCTCGCCGCCATCCCCATTGTGGTCGCGGCGGTGCTCACGCTGCTGCCCGGCACCGTCGGCATCGGCCGCTCGGCGCTGATCGTCGTCTGGGCAGTCCTGGCGCCGCCGATGGCGCTGAGCCTGGACACACTGGCCGACGGGGTGGTGGCCACCGCGCGGTCGTTCGACCTGGTGCGTATCGGGGCGGGGCTGTGGTGCGGGGCCGCGGCGCTGACGGCGGCGGTGGCCGCGGCGCTGGCTGCGGCCGTGGCTGGGCGGCGGGCGCGGGAGGCGACCACGACCATTCCCGATGACGAGGCGATCGCCTCCGCGCGGCAGGTCAGTACGCCGTTGGCCGCGGGGCTGTGCGCGGCGGCCCTCGTCATGGCATTCGTGCCGGTGTATGCGGTCGCCGGCCGGGCCGGGCCGACGATCCTGAACGGCTACACCATTGCGACCTGGGGCGTGTGGGCCGCGCTGCTGGCCACCGTGGGCGCCGCGATCATGGCGGCCGTGACGACGACTCGCGCCGTGGTCATCGGGGCCATGGCCGCAGCGGTGACGGTGCAGGCGATGCGGCTCGTGGTGGCGGTGGAACGACGGGCCGACGGGGTGCACGTCGGGGTCGGCACCGGCGCGCAGATCCTGTTCGTGCTGATCCTTGCCGTCGCCACCGTCATACTGGCCCTACGGGTGGGCCGTATTCGTCTGGTGGATACTGACGATGGCCAGCAGCCCGCGGCAAGGAGTCGGAGGACAATGTCATGACCAGGCCGATACGCGTTGTGGTGGCAAAGGCAGGGCTCGACGGGCACGACCGCGGCGTCAAGATCGTCGCCCGGGCACTGCGCGACGCCGGCATGGAGGTCATCTACACCGGCCTGCACCAGACGCCGGACCAGATCGTCGCCGCGGCACTGGCCGAGGACGCCGACGCGGTCGGATTGTCGGTGCTCTCCGGAGCGCATATGACGCAGTTCCGGCGCGTGGCCGAGCTGCTGCGCGAGGCCGACGCGGCGGATATCGTGCTGTTCGGCGGCGGCATCATCCCCGACGAGGACAAGGCCGCGCTGGCCGAACTCGGGGTGCACGGCGTCTTCACGCCCGGGGTGCCCACCGCGGAGATCGTCGAGTGGCTGAACTCGGCCGTCGCCGACCGGATCGCCAGCAGCTGAGGGGCTGGTGGAGCGTTCTCGCATCGACGGCCCTGCACGAGTGGCCGTCCCTGCCGACGGCCGCGGCCGGCGTGGGCAACGTCACCG
>CAZIIX010000199.1:0-2815 GCA_964539345.1 uncultured Actinomycetes bacterium
GCGGGAGGCGGGCGACCCGGGCGAGTTCCTGGACAACCTGCGCTACGAGATCCGCAACAACGACATCTACGTCTTCACCCCCAAGGGCGAGATCCACACGCTGCCCGCCGGATCCACCCCGGTCGACTTCGCCTACGCGATCCACACCGAGGTCGGCCACCGGTGCATCGGCGCGAAGGTCGACGGCCGGCTGGTGGCGCTGGAACGCAAGCTCGGCAACGGGCAGATCGTGGAGATCTTCACCTCCAAGGCGGAGAGCGCGGCGCCGAGCCGGGACTGGCTGAACTTCGTCGCCTCGTCACGGGCGAAGAACAAGATCCGGCAGTACTTCGCCAAGGAGCGCCGCGAGGAGGCGGTGGAGTCGGGCAAGGAGGCCATCGCCAAGGCCATCCGGCGGCAGGGCCTGCCCATCCAGCGGCTGGTCTCGCACGACGCGCTGACCACGGTCGCCCAGGAACTCGGCTACAAGGACATCTCCGCGCTGTACACCGCGGTCGGCGAGGGCCACGTCAACGCGAAGACCGTCGTCAGCAAGGTGGTCGGCGCGGTCGGCGGGGACGAGGGCTCCGGTTCCGAGGTCGAGGGGCCCATCGTGCAGCCGACGCTGCGGCGGTCGCGCTCGTCCGCGGACACCGGCGTGCTGGTCGAGGGCGCGGCCGACGTGCAGGTGAAGCTCGCGCGGTGCTGCACCCCGGTGCCGGGAGACACCATCCTCGGCTTCGTCACCAAGGGCGGGGCCATCTCGGTGCACCGCACCGACTGCACCAACGCGGACTCGCTCCGGAGCGAGCCGACCCGGCTCGTCGACGTGACCTGGGATCCGGGAGCCTCGTCGGTCTACCTGGTGTCCATCCAGGTCGAGGCGCTGGACCGGGCGCGGCTGCTGTCGGACATCACCAAGACGCTCGCCGACGAGAAGGTCAACCTGCTCTCCGCCAGCCTGTCCATGTCCAAGGACGGCATGGCCATCAGCCGGTTCTCCTTCGAGATGGCCGACCCGAAGCATCTCGGCCACGTGCAGCGGGCGGTGCGCGGCGTGGAGGGCGTCTACGACGTCTACCGCGTCACCAACGGCTGAGCGGCCAGCGGCGGCGGGACACCGGCGGCGGGCACACCAGGCGGTGCGGCGCCGGCCTCACTGGTCGATGGTCACCGACTCGATGGTCACCTTCTCCGCCGGCGCCCCGTCCTGGCCGCCGCCGTCCACGCCCTTGTCGGCGATGCCGTCCACCACGTCCAGGCCCTTGCTGACCGTGCCGAGCACGGTGTAGTTCGGCTGCAGCGTCGAGTCGCCGTAGACGATGAAGAACTGGCTGCCGTTGGTGTTCGGCCCGGAGTTGGCCATGGCGAGCGTGCCCCGCTGGTAGGTCTCGTCGCCGGTGAGCTCGTCGGCGAACGAGTAGCCCGGTCCGCCGGTGCCGGTGCCGGACGGGTCCCCGCACTGCAGCACCTTGAGCGAGTCGCTGGTGGTCAGCCGGTGGCAGATGGTGTCGTCGAAGTAGTGTTGCTGGGCCAGCGAGACGAACGAGTCGACGGCGCACGGCGCGTTCGCCCGGTCCAGCGCGAACGTCAGCGTGCCCTCGCTGAGCTTCACCGTCGCGTCGACGGTGCCGGTGTCCGGCGGGTTGAGGTCGGACGGTGGGTCGACCTCCTTGGCCGGGGTGCCGGCGGCCGGGTAGGAGCAGGCATTGCCGGTGCCCGCCCCGGTACTCCCGGCGTCGGCGGTCCCGGTCGTGCCCGAAGCCTGCGGCGAGTCGGTGGCGCCGCTGGGGGAGTACGCCTCTGCGCTGGCACCGTCGGTGGCGTTCGAGGGGCTCTTCGCGGCCTCGTCCGGCTTGTCCGACCCGCCCCCGGCGAACAGCCACACCCCGCCGGCCACGATCAGGACCGCCGCGACCACGCCGATGATCGACAGGCGCCGCCGTTGCGCCGCGGCACGCTTCTCCCGGCGCGCCAGCTGGCGCTGCAACTTGCGCTTGGCGGCGTCGCGTCGTTGCTGATTACTCGGCACAGTGGTGCTCCTTTGCGGATGCGTGCGGCTGCAGTCGACGAGTCTAGGGCCGCTGCCCGCGCAGGCCGTGCGGACCTGATGGGAGCAGCATGTGAACCCACCAGGCTAGGGTAGCGGGGTGCTCATCACAGGCTTTCCCGCCGGTCCGCTGGCCGCGAACTGCTACGTGCTCGCGCCCGGCGACGGGGCCGGGTGCGTCGTCGTGGATCCGGGGCAGCGGGCGTCGGATCCGTTGCGCCGCCTGCTGGCCGATCACGGGTTGACGCCGGTCGCCGCGCTGGTCACACACGGGCACTTCGACCACGTCGGCAGCGTCGGCGAGGTCTGCGCGGAATACGACATCCCGCTGTACATCGGCGCCGGCGACGAATACATGCTCGCGGACCCGTGGGCGGCCGTGTCACCGGAACTGGCGGCGGGGATCGGGCAACTCCTCGGGCCGGGCGAACGACTGGAGCCGATCCGCCCCGCCGAGGTCATCACGCTCGGGAGCGAGTATGACGCCGATCTGGAGCTGGCCGATCTGTCGATAGCGGTGCTCCCCGTGCCCGGCCACACGCAGGGTTCCGTGGTCTACCGCGTGGCGCCGGAGGACGGCCCGGAGGTGCTGCTCACCGGTGACACGCTGTTCGCCGGCTCGATCGGCCGGACGGATCTGCCCGGGGGCTCGACCCCCGGCATCCTGCAGTCGATCCGGCGGCAGCTGCTCACCCGTGCCGACGATGCCGTGGTGCTGCCGGGGCACGGCGAGGCGTCGACGATCGGGCGCGAACGCGCGAGCAACCCGTTCCTCCAGTAGCCGCG
>CAZIIX010000199.1:2915-5143 GCA_964539345.1 uncultured Actinomycetes bacterium
GCGCACCACCGCCAGCCCCCGGACCTGCGTCATCGGGAGCGGGTCGAGGCGGTCGCCGGTGGCCACCACGATCGGGTAGACGGTGGAGTCGGCGCAGACGAACAGGAACTGGCCGTCCGGGGAGAACGCGGCGGTCTGCAGACCGGGCAGTCCGTCGGGCGGCAGCAGGTCGGTCGGGAGGTCGCGCGTGCGTCCGGTGTCCAGGTCGACCAGCAGCCTCCTGGCGTTGCCGTCGCCGGGCTCGACCGTGACGAATGCGG
Organism: uncultured Actinomycetes bacterium; assembly: GCA_964539345.1. Lineage (GTDB taxonomy): Bacteria > Actinomycetota > Actinomycetes > Mycobacteriales > Nakamurellaceae > Nakamurella. The sequence continues at coordinate 3,176 of CAZIIX010000199.1, forward strand.
TGTGCCCGTCCGGCGAGACGATACCGGTGGTGCCGTACTGCGCGTCGCCGGCCAGCGCGGGGATGTCGCGGCGCTCGGTGGTGTCGCGGTCCAGCGCCACGACGGCGCAGCGACCGCGGTCATCGCATTCCTGCAGGAGGAACGTGTGCGGGCCGGCAGCGAGGACCTGGCCGTGCGTGACCAGCTCGATCCCGTCCGGCCGGATGTCGTAGGTGCCGCCGAGTCCGGTCGTGAGGACGTATCCGGCCGCATCGGACCGCATACTCCATTCGGCGAACCGGGCGATGGCGGAGGGCACCGTCACGCTGCTGCCGGTGGGGGCGCCGTCCGGGTCGGCGAGGCGGAGCCGCAACACCTCGTCATTCCAGTCCAGTGTCCACCACTGATCGCGAGCCGGCCCGGGGACGATCACCGGCGTGGCCGCGAGCAGCCCGGTCAGCTCGGCGACCTTCCCGGTCGAGGTGACGGAGTAGCCGGCGACGTCGTCCAGGGGGCGAACGATCGCCAGGTGCGGCGTGGCGACGAAGCTCAGCGGGCCGCTGCTGTCCAGCGGCGGGATGGGCGTGGTGACCATGTCGCCGGAGGCCAGGTCGAGCCGGACCACGCGGGACGGGCGCTGGCCGACCTGCCCGGACCAGGCGAAGGCGAGCAGGTCCGTTCCGGCCGACCCGGGGAAGGTGGCGTCGATGCGGGCGGTGGTCGGGGCGGGCGTCGTTCCGGAGCCGGGCGTGGACGGTGGTGGTGCGGTGCCCGCCGACCGGGAGGTGGGACTGCCGTCGTCCGATGGCGGGGTCGCGGTGGGCGCTGTCACCGAGGTCGCGAGGGATCCGGTCGCCGGCGCTGTCGATGGTGCCGTCGAGGTCGGCGGGGTCGAGCCGGGTCCGGGCGGCGAGGTCGAGGTCACCGGGGCGTCGGTGCCCGAGCCGCGGTCGGTGCTGATGTGGTGCTGCAGGGCGATGACGCCGATCAGGACCGCGAAGCCGGCGATGACGGCGACCCACCGGCCGGCCCGCGCGCGATCCATGGCCCCACGGTCTCACATCCGCTGGCTGCCGGCAGGCATGGTCACCCGCCGGGAACGACGACGAGGGCCTGCGTCTCCGGCAGCGGCAGCGGGGGCAGCACGGCGCCGTCGGCGACCTCGATCGGGATGACGTTTGTCGGGGTGCGGACCAGCGCATAGCGGCCGTCCGGGGCGAACACCGCGAGCGGTGCCCGGTTCTGCCAGGTGGCGGAGTGCGGGATCTCCAGTTCGGTCAGCCGCCGTCCCGTGCGCAGATCGACGAGGTCGACGGCGAGGTTGCCGTAGTCGGTGCGGGTGGTCAGGGCGGCGGTGCGCCCGTCCGGGGAGACGACACCGCGCGGGGTGATCGGTCCCGGGCCGAGCGAGTCGATCGGATGACGTCGGCCTGAGTCGCGATCCACCGCGAAGTATCCACAGACGCCGCTGTCGTCGCACTCGTGCACGACGAACGCGGTCGGGCCCGTCGCCTCGACGGCGCCGGTGGTGATCAGGCGCAGCCCGTCCGGCCCGGCGAGGTAGGTGCCGCCGACCCCGGTGGTGAGCAACGACCCGGTCCCGTCCGGGGCGACGCCGAAGGCACCGCTCGTGGCCAGTACGGCGGGGATCTCGACGCGCTCGCCGGTCGGCGCGCCGTCCGGGCCCACCAGGTCGAACGTCGGCGTGCCGGGCCGCTCCCGGTCCGCCACCCACAGGTGCCCCTCATCCGGACCGGGGAGGGCGAGCTGACCGTCGGCGAGCAGACCACCGAGGGTGGTGACCTGGCCGGTCGGCGAGACGGCGTATCCGGCGACGGCGTCCTGCGGGCGCAGGATGACCCACCCGTCGGCGACGACCAGCGCGACCAGTCGCGTCGCGGTCATTGCGGGTACCGGGGCGGTGAGCAGGGCGCCGGTCGCCGGGTCGAAGCGGATCACCCGGTACGGGGTGTCGTCCCCGCCGGGCAC
>CAZIIX010000200.1:0-3126 GCA_964539345.1 uncultured Actinomycetes bacterium
CCGCACTGTACGAGCAGGTCCTCACCCGCGGCACCCAGTTCGACTGCTACCGGCTGATCGATCTGACAATGCTGTCCGCGGTGTGGCCGGAGCTGGACCTGCCCGACCCGGTCCGCTGTGAGTGGGAGGCCGTGCTGCGCGCATGCGGGCTGCTCGGCACCCCTTGCGACCGCTGGTCGGCGCGGCCCGGCCCGGCGATCGAGAACTGATTCATTTCACCCCCATCCCCATCAATGACGAACGAGGAGGCAACCATGGGCACCGATGACAAGGCGAAGAACGCCGCCGAGAAGGCCACGGGCAAGGGCAAGGAGGCCCTGGGCAAGGCGACCGGCGACGAGGAGATGGAGCGCGAGGGCCGCGGCGATCAGGCCAAGAGCGACCTGAAGCAGGCGGCCGAGAAGGTCAAGGACGCGTTCAAGCGCTGAGCCCGCGACCGGGAAGGGGCGCCGTCACCGTCGTGGCGGCGCCCCTTCGTGTCCGGGTCACCGCCCGGCGCAGGTGATCCGCACCCGCCAGACGTCGGGCCCCTCCTCGAGGTAGGCCCACTCGAACCTGCCGGGCCAGAGCGCATCGGTCTGGTACCGCAGCGGCTTCGGGTCGTGGTCATTGGTGATGACCAGTGCGCCGTCGTCGGCGAGCTCCTGGAGTTTGCCGATGATGACGTTGTGCCGGCCCTGGTGCGGCAGCGGCCGCACGTCGACCTCCTCGGTCCCGGTGATGCGGTGCGCCGACGCGTCGTCGCCCACCGGGGCGGTGCGGGTGACGGTGACCTTGGGACGACCCTGGCCTCCGACGATCTCCGGCAGTCCGGCGACGGCACCGGCGACGTCGACCCCGGCGTCGACCAGGGCGGGGACCAGTAGGTCGTCGACCTGCGCCGCATGCAGACCGAACAGCGTGCCGACCGTGGCCGCCAGGCTCGCCGCCTGCACGGGATCGTCCACGCTGTCCAGATCCTCGGCCGCGTCCCGCAGCCGCTCCGTCTCATCGACCAGCGCGCGGGCGACCAGCGCCGTCGATTCGCGTTCCCGCCCGCGGGTGAGCAGGGCGGAGTCCTCCGAGCGCAGGTGCGGCAGCAGCTCGGTGCGGCACCAGCCGTACAGCGCGACGGCCTCGGCACTGACGTCATCACTGTCGGCGGCGGCCGTGGCGATCGTGCGCGTCAGCTGCGCCAGGTCGGACTCCATCGTCCGGTGATGACGGTGGATCGCCGCGGCGACCCCGGCGCCGCCGGTGCCAGCAGCCGGGTGCGAGGCGGTCGTGGCACGGCCGGAGTGGTGGGGATCATCGGGCATCGGGCACCTCCGACTCGGTCCGGTGTGTCTGAACTATTTTCACAGTGCGACCGTAACAAAGTCGCGGCCGGCCGGAACCGGCAGCGCCGCGGCACCACCCGCACCACCCGGGGCGGCTGCGTCATACCTCTCGCTGGACGTGCGAGCGCGCGTGCTCGATCGCGGGCGGCAGCTCCAGGAACAGGTGCTTGTGATGCCGCAGCGAGCCGAGCACGCCGATCGTCTGGAACAGCGCCGCGTGCCCCTGTTGCACCCCCTTGATCAGCACGGTCACGCCACGGGACTCGAGGCGCTGCACGATCTCGCCCAGCGTGTGGGCGCCCGTGGCGTCGACCAGCTCGATCTGGGACATCTGTAGGACCACCACGGACACGCCGTTGATGCCGGTCACGGTCTCCAGCACCCGGTCCGAGGCGGCGAAGAACAGTGGTCCGCGAATACGGATCAGGGCGATACGGTCGTCGCCGTCCACCGGATCGCCCGGGATGCCCTCGCGTCGCACACCTGTGGACCGCGACAGCGACCGCAGCGCGAAGATGCCGGCCACGACGATGCCGATGATCACGGCGACGATCAGGTCCACCGAGATGGTCACGAGTGCGGTGACGACGTAGGCGGCGGCATCGGCGCGGGTGGAGCCCAGGATGGCGCGCGCGACGCGGCGGTTGACCATGCGCGCCGCCGTGACCATGAGCACGCCGCCGAGCGCGGCGAGCGGGACGGCACCGACCGGCGCGGCCGCGACCAGCACGATCATCAGCAGCACCACGGCATGGGCCGCCGACGCCACTCGGGTGCGTGCACCGGCGCGCAGGTTGACCGCGGTGCGGGCGATCGCACCGGTCGCCGGCATGCCGCCGAACAGGCCGGCCCCGATGGAGGCCAGACCTTGGCCGACCAGTTCTCGGTCCGCGTCGTAGCGGCCGGTGTCCCCCATCGACGCGGCCACCCGCACCGACAGCAGCGACTCGATCGCGGCCAGCGCGGCGACCGTGACGGCCGGCAGCAGCAGCGCCTGCACGGCGGCCAGGTCCAACAGTGGGAGCTGCGGCGCGGCAAGGGTGTTCGGCAGCTCGCCGATCACCGCGAGCCGGCCGGGCATCACCAGCGTCAGCAGCGTCACCACGACGATGCCGACGAGCGAACCGGGGATCGACGCGTGCAGCCGCGGCAGGCCCACCATGCAGGCGGCGACGATGAGCACCGCCGCGACGGACCATACGAGGTAGCCGGGGTCGGCCGCGGCCAGCGCGCGATAGGCGGCGATGACGACGTTCGTGTGCGCCGGCTCGCTGCCGGTCACCGACGGCACCTGCTGCAGGAAGATGATCACGCCGATGCCGAGGGTGAAGCCCTCGATGACCGGCCACGGGATGAATGCGACGGAGCGGCCCAGTCGCAGGGCTCCGGCCGCCAGCACGATCACCCCGGCCATCAGGCTGACCAGGGCGACGGCCTCGATTCCGTAGGTCGCCACGATCGGTGCGAGCACGACCACCATGGCGCCGGTGGGTCCGGACACCTGCACGTTCGATCCGCCGAAGACGGCGGCCAGGAAGCCCGCAACGATCGCCGTGATCAACCCGGCCTCGGCGCCGGCGCCGGAGGAGATGCCGAAACCGAGTGCCAGCGGTAGTGCGACGACCCCGACGGTGAGTCCGGCGAGCAGGTCGGCGCGCCAGCTTCGGCGCAACCCGGCGTAGTCCGACCGTCCTGGGAGCAGGGCGTGGACGCGACGCCAGATGCGGCCCACCTGACGCCCCACCTCCCTGTGCGGTGCCTCGTCCCGGCCCGTGCCGGGGCACCATCGCCACCATAGCCGAGATCG
>CAZIIX010000200.1:3226-5141 GCA_964539345.1 uncultured Actinomycetes bacterium
CGACGTCCAGCATCGGCAGCCGGCCGCTGCCGGACAGCACGGCGTCGGCGTAGATCCGCGGATGCAGCAGCGAGGCCGCGGCGGGTGCGATCGACCAGCGCAGCACGAGACCGGGCAGCACCCCGAAGGCCACGCAGCCGGCCCCGAGCGTCATCAACGTGATGCGGCTGCCGGCGCCGAGTCGCTCGAGATGCTCGTAGGGTTCCGGCCGGCGGCGGAAGAAGGCCAGGTAGGCCGCCCGGGACAGCGCGGCGACCGTGATGATCTGGGCCAGCTCCGCGGCGCCGAACGCGGCCCACTCTCCGCTCTGCTGCAGGCCCTGGTGGATCAGGCCGACCGAGGCGTATCCGTTCATCGGAGGGATGCCCGCGATCGCGGCGACCCCCAGGCAGAAGCATCCGGCGAGCAGCGGCCGGTGGCGTCCGAGCGAGCCGAGTTCGGACAGGTGGATCTTGCCGGTGATGTGCACGATGGTGCCGGCGCACAGGAACAGCAGCGCCTTGAACAGCGCGTGATTGACCATGTGATAGGTGGCTCCGGCGACGCCGAGCGCGGTGGTGCTGGCGAAACCCATGGCGAGCACGCCCATCTGCGAGACCGTGTCCCAGGCCAGCAGCCGCTTGAGGTCGTCCTGGGCCAGCGTCAGGGCGGCGCCGAGCACGGCCGTCACGGCACCGAGCACGGTCAGCAGCACCGTCGCGCGGTGCGCGTCGACCGCGGGGAAGATCTGCAGCACCAGCCGGGCGATGACGATGATGCCGATCTCGTACATCAGCGCGGAGAACAGGGCCGACACCGCGCCGTGCGGCGCCGTGTGCGCGTCCGGCAGCCAGCCGTGGAAGGGCATGATGCCCGCCTTGGTGGCGAAGCCGGCGATCAGCAGGGCGAGCGCGAGCAGGTCCGCCACGCTCACGTGATCGACGAGGGCGCGGTGCAGCTGCCCGACGTTCAGCGCGCCGTGGTCGGCGTACAGCACGGCAGCGCCGACGAACACCAGGAAGCCCGCGATGGAGGTGAGCACCAGTGTCTTGAACGCCGCCTCCAATGCCGGCGGGCGGGAGAGGAAGAAGCCGGTCAGGCCGTAGCTGGACAGTGCGGCCACCTCGAACCAGACGAAGGCGTTCATCATGTCGGCGGTGAGCGCGGTGCCGATGATGGCCGCCAGCAGTAGCGGCACCAGGCACAGCAGGAAGCCGAGCTCCCGGCGGCCGAGCCGACCGAGTTCGGACTGGATGTAGACCAGCAGGAGCGTGCCGATCACGGCGGTGACCAGCGCGAACGTCAGGCCGAACGGGTCGGCGGCCAGTGCGATGCCCAGCGCCGCGCCGTCCACGGGTGACCAGCCGCCCAGGTAGGTCGCGATGACGGCGCCGTGCCCGCTGAGCACGACCGTGGCGATGAGCAGCAGCAGCGCGGTCGTGGCACCCATGGCGACGATGCCCACGATCGCGGGAAGCCGCCGGGAGACCAGTGCGGCGAGCGGGGACAGGACGGCGCCGGCCAATGGTATGACGATCGCCATCGGCAGGAGCGATGCTGCGAGATCGGCGGTCATGGAGTGGTCAACCGATCAGCCCCGCAGCTCGCGGCAGTCGTCCGCGTCCAGCGACCGGCGGTGCTGGGCCAGTCGCACGGCCACCGTCAGGAACACGGCGACCACGGCGACACCGATGACGATCGCGGTCAGGCAGAAGTTCTGCAGCACGGGGTCGGCGACGTTGCCGCGGGCGAGTTGCTCCTCGCTCAGACCGTCGGGCGGATGGAGCAGGACCGGCGCGGTCGATCCGGTGCGGTAGGCCATCGATGCGAGCAGCAGGTAGGTGGACGCCTCCATCAGGCACAGGCCCATCACGATCTTGATCAGGTTGCGGCGGCTGATGACGACGACCAGACCGAGGCAGAACAGCGCGGCCGC
>CAZIIX010000201.1:0-5141 GCA_964539345.1 uncultured Actinomycetes bacterium
GTCGGACCAGGGCACGCAGGTCGTCGGCCGTGTGCCCATCGGCGAGGTAGTCGTCAAGTCCGGTCTTGCCGTCGCCGTTGTTGGGCAGGTGGCAGTAGGACACCTTCGCGCCTTTGATCTTGAGATAGCCGGCCAGCGCGTCGAGTGCCTTGCGCACCGCGGGCTTGACCGTCACGTCGGAGTCGAACGCCAGGACGACCCGGCGGTCGTTCAGCGCCACGTCGTGCCAGTCGGCTATGGCCACCTTTCCGCCGGCCTCGTTGCGGCCACGCCAGGACCACACGCCCGGCAGCGCCACACAGGCCATGCCGGCCAGCGCCGCGGCGTCGGCCTTCTTGACGCCCTCGGTGACCCACAGCGGCACGGCAGGGTCTCCCAGGTGCTCGGCCACGCCGGGCGGTACGTCGATGCCGTTGCGCTGCCCGGTCGGCGTCTCGTACTTGACCGGCTTGCCGTCACGCAGCCGGGGCTCATCGGGCCGGTACTGGTATCCCCACACCGACCCGTCAGCGCCGCGCTGGGGCACCAGCAGGCCGGGGACGGTGCAACCCTTCGGGGTCACCTTCAGCGAGCGCACACGCGCCTTGGTGTCCACCGACACGTACCCGCGGGCACGGGCGTGCTCCGGCGTGATACCGGATGCGGCCAGCATCGAAACGTGCTGCGGGAACAGGGTGCTCGGCCAGGTCTTCGCGGCCTCACTCATCGCCGGCCACCTCGCAATCGAGGTGACGCGCGTCGACGGGCACCATCTTGACGAGCACCATTTCCGCGAACGCGCCGCGGGCGTGGGCACGCTTGACGGTGCGTTCGGCCGCGGCGATAGACAGATACAGGTGCCGGCGAACCGACTTGCCGCGGACCAGCACGGCGTAGGCGTGGCGGAATGCCTCGGCGGCGGACGGATTCACGCTAGACTCAGGGATGAACCCGCCGTCCATGTGGTTCCTCGCTCCGCCCCCGTTGCCCGCGGGGGCGGCGGCATCTTCGGGCCTAGACACGTCGACCACCACCTCGGGTGGCATCGCCGGGCCGCTGGCGAACAAGCCTGTTCATCGCTGCGAATCCGCGGGGGAACCTGCGGCCGTGGTCCGGGCACCAGTCGCCACGGAACGGGCAGCCCTTGACCGCGCACGCAGCAGGCCCGGCGGTCTCCCGCCGGTCAGGTTTGGTGAGGGTCGCTTCAGGCAGCGTCACGCGGACCACCACCCATGGGGCGCAGCAGAGCGGCCAGGCGGTCGCGCTGCTCGGCGGTCAGCGGCGGGGCGGCGTCAACCGTCCGCTTGATGTACTCGGCGAGTTTCGCCGTTCGATAGTCGCGCGTGATCTCGTCGCGCTCGGAGTTGTTCCAGCGTTTCGCAGCAGCAGCCTTGGCCTGCAATGTGCGAACGGGATCAGTCACCGATCTGGGCACAGCACACCCCTAGTGGGATGCGGCACCCTGCACGATTCCGCGTGTCTTCACAGACTGGCAACTGATGCCGATGCTACCGCATCCGCACAGGTTCTAAAGAACAGTCGGTTTCCCGGCGTGTCCCGGCCTCACGCCGTCAACGGCGGCAAGCACGTCAGCGGCACGAATCGAGGTGGACCTGTGCCGGCACACCACCGTCATCCCCGCGTGTTCATCGAACCGTGCGAGCTCTTGCACGTCGTAGGTGTGCCCCGGCCAGTGTCGGTCTCCGTCGAGCGTGTGCTGGTCGCGTGCTGCCTGAACCGACTCGGCCGCGTTCTTTCCACGGCCGAACCGGTAGTCCTTCGAGCGCGCCAGGATTCGACGTTGTATGCGGATCACGGTCAACCTCGGACCGCACTTGCGACATAGGTAGCGATGCACGGTCACGCGGTTGATCAGTCCTGCATTCTCCAACTGCTGATAGGCGGTATGTACTGCCTCGGCGTGATTAGCGGCCGACAGGAATACCTCGTCCATCCATGACGCAAGTTGCTCGTCGTCCACCGTCACTGCCTCCACTCGATGCGCACCGACTCGGGGTCGAACGGCGCTCGGCCCGGCTTGCCCTTCAATAGCGTTACGGTGCATAGTGTTTCGACAACGGCAGCCCGTTGGATGACATCGAGTGCCAGCCACCCGGCGGCCGGGTCGTCGGCACCGGCGATCGAGGCGATAGCCGAACGCTGCCCGTGCTTGGCGATCTCGTCGTCAATGGCTGCCAGGTTGCGCTGAATCCGGTCGGTGGCGATCTTGAGTTGACGCGAGGTGACCAGTCCATCGGCGTAGTCCGCGGCGAGGCTGTCCAGCCGGGTACGCAGCACCCCGGCCCGGTGGGTTAGCTCGGTGACCTCGGCCGCGTCGGTGTCGTCGCGGACCAGTTCGCGAATATTGGCCTGCCGCAACCGCTCCGCGACGAGAGCCTCGACCATGTGGTCGATGTCGTCGGCCTTGCGGATCAGGTGGAGTCCGGCCTGACACTTGTACCGGCGTCCTTGAACCTGGGTTCCGTCGCGGCGACGGTAGTTCTGGTAGTACACCTGCACGGTCGTCCCGTCGTCGCACACGCCGCACCGATACAGCCCCGAGCCGAGCCACTTGCGGGCATTGCCGGGCGTGGTCGTCCGGGCCGGGTCACGTAGGCGGGCCTGCACGGTGGCGAACAGTTCACGCGACACAATCGGCTCCCAGTTGCCTTCACTCATGTATTCGCGCCGGATGCCACTGCCGGTCTTGCGCCAGCGCTCCGCGATATACCGCGGGTTTGCCAGCATGCCGCGAACGCCGGTGCGGGTCCACTCCCGCGTGGTCTTTGGCCGGCGGACACCTTCACTGTTGAGCCAGCGGGCGAGCCCGGCGATGCCAGCCCCGGCAGCGAACCGCTCGAACACGGCCACCACGTAACGGGCCTGTTCCGGCACGATCTGCCCCTGGGTGTCGTAGCCGAATACCAGCCCCGGCGGAAGGTCTCCGCGCTGCTGCTGTTGCGCCCACGCTGCCCGCTGCCGCGCCGATTTGCGCTCGATCTCGCCACGCGCGACGCTGGCCAGGATCCGGCCCACCAGCCTGCCCGAGTCCGTCGTCAGGTCCATGTCCCCGGTCGCCGTAACCACCTTCACCCCCGTCCGCTCGGATAGTTCGATCAGCGCTTCGAGCTCTGTCAACTTGCGGGTGAGCCGGTCCAGGTGCCACGCCACGATGACCCCTATCTCGCCACGCTCGGCCAGGTCGATGAGCCGGGCGTAACCCTTGCGCTTGCCCGTGGTGGCACTCACGCTGTTCTCCACGATCACGTGCGCCGGGTCCACGGTCCAACCCCGGTCGGCGCATATCTTCAGGCACGCGTCACGCTGCCGGTCGACTCCGGCCTCGGAACCGGTGCGGTCGAGAGAGATTCGGCAGTACACCGCTGCCGCGGGGGCTTCTTTTGCATCCATGAATCAATAGTAGTACATTGCGGGTACCGCGATGGTGGCGTCCGCACAGGAGCACTCCGTTGTCCAGGTCGGTCGGTCCGCCGTGGCTCCAGTAGGTGATGTGGTGTGCTTCGCACCAGGGGCTGGGGATGTCGCAGCCGGGGAAGGCGCACCCCTTGTCCCGGGTGGTCAGCGCGCGTCGTTGGGTGCGATCGAACAGTCGGATCGCGCGGCCCTTGTCGAGTACGGCGTCGTCGGAGCCGAGGAGTAGCGGGATCAGGTCGCCGTCGCAGCCGAGCATGCGTGCGGTCGCCAGGCTGACCGGTGCGCCGTAGTCGAACGTGCCGACTCGGATCCGCGGGCGCCGTTCGTCGCGCATGCGCACCCCGGGAGCCGGGCCGTCGGATGCTTCGCCGCGCCCGGGTGCGGGGCCGTCGGATGCTTCGCCGCGCCCGGGTGCGCGTACCTCGTCGGCCGCCGGGCCGTCGCCGGGCGTGCGCGGCTCGGGTGCGAGGTCTGTGGCGCGGATGGTGATTCCGATTTGGGGGCGGGCGCCTCCGTCGCGGGGGCCGCTTTGGCATGCCAGGTAGCGGCGTAGGACTTCGTTGATCGCGTGGGCGCGGCGGAGCGGGGCGGGGCGCGGGTCGGGGGTGTCCTCGTCGACCGGGGTCGGGCGGGCGAGGTCCTCGACCGCGGTCCGTAGTCGTTCCATGGTCAGCGGGTCCAGCAGCCCCTGTATCGACGCCAGGCCGTCGCTGCGCACCGACCCGAAATGCAGCTCGGCCCGGTCTGCCGGGTCCTCCCGGGGGCGTGTCCCGTCCGGGTCGCAGATCAGCCGGATCTGCTCGGCGACGGCGCGGAGCCGGCGCGGATCCCGCTGGGCGGCCTCGGTAAGCAGCAGGTCCGCGCACATCGAGCGGGTCTGGTCGTCCACTTCCTCCGGGATCTTGTTCAGGCACCCGGTGATGACCCGCGCATGCTCGTCGCTGATCGTCCCGTCGTCGATGGCGGTCGCGAGCCCGGGAAGCGGCGCGTCGATGACCTCTCCGGTGACCGTGTCACTGGGCAGCGCCGCCCGAGCGGCGGCGATCCTGCCCTTGGCGTCGCCGACACCGATGTGCAGCGTCTGCGCGAGCAGATGGGCCGGTGACCGGGCGCCGAGCAGCCCGTCGACGCCGCGCTCGTCGAGCTCGCCCGCGATCCGCACCTGGACGCCGAACCCGGATCGGAGAGCCGTTTCGACCTCGCGGGCCGCCTCGAGCATCGCCATTTCCGGAAGCCGCCACCACGGCATCTCCCGCAGCCGCGCTAGGGCATCGGAGACCTTCGCCACCTCCGACCGGACCGCAGCCGCGACATCCGCACCCACCGCCGGCACCGCCGTATCGCCCTCCCCGGCCCCACCGGCCGGGGCCTGGCCGCCCGGGGCCCGAGCCGAACCCGCGCCGACACCGGCCCCACCGGCCCCGCCGTCCGCGTCGGCAGTCCACGACGGACCGTGGTCGCCGTCCTTGTCGCGGGGCATCGATGCCGAAGTGGTCATACGACAAATGTACGAAGGGGGTCCGACAATCAGCGGCGAAAACCAGGCCCAGACGCACCAATTTCAATCACAAAACCATAACGATCAGGCGCCACGGCGCACCGAAGCCACGGTGCCGCGGCGCGGCGATGCCACGGCGCCACGATGCGGCGATGCCACGGCGCCCCGGCGCGGCGGCGACCCCAGTCAGCCCATGCTCACTCCGACGTCCGCGAACGTCACGCGCAGC
>CAZIIX010000202.1:0-5099 GCA_964539345.1 uncultured Actinomycetes bacterium
TGCTGGCGGTGCCCAGGTCGATGCCCAGGAGGTAGGTGCTCATAACGCAGTTCTTAGTCGCTTCCTCACCGACCGGTGGTGCGTCGTACTCCGCGGCCGCCCGCGGTTCCGGCCGCTGCTGGTCCGTCACTCTCGCCCGTGCGCGGCGCGGGACCGGCGCGCCAACGAGTCGACGGCCACTGCCAGGCCCAGCACGGCGCCGGTGATCATGAATCGAATCGACGGCGAGAGGTTGAGCAGCGTCAGTCCGTTGGAGATCGATGCGATCACCATGATTCCCAACAACGCCGAGTACGCGTTCCCACGACCCCCGAACAGACTGGTCCCGCCGATCACGGCAGCGGCGATGGCGTTGAGGTTCACGTCGCCGGTGCCCGAGGATTGGTTGGCGGAGCCGAGTCGCGCCGCCGCCAGCACGCCGCCGATGGCCGCGAACGCGGTACACAGCATGAACACCGACAGATAGATGCGACGGACGTTGATACCGCTGCGCCGTGCCGCCTCTGCGTTCCCGCCGACCGCGTACACCGATCGCCCCCAGCTGGTGCGGGTGAACAGGTACTCCATGACGAAGACGAGCGCGGCGAACAACAGGAACATCCAGGCAACGCCACGCGCGCGATTCAGGTACCAGACAACGAATTCCAGTACGACGAGCACTGCTACCGCGCGGGTGACGATCAGCGTCATCGACTGCGCCGAGAGATTCACTCGTCGTCGGGTGCGCGCCTTCTCCAACCCGGTGATGAAGGCGGCGACGCCGATCAGCGCGGCGACGATGTACGCGAGTGTGGCAGGCAGGAACAACTGCTGGCCGAAGCGCACCAGGCCGGATTCGAAGGGAATGTTGATCGTGCCCTTGGCACCAAGAATGTAGAGCTGGACGCCGAGCACACCCAAGAGGCCGGCCAGTGTGGCCACGAAGCTCGGCATGCCGAATCGGGTGACGGCCTCGCCGTAGATGTATCCGACGAGGACCCCTGCGGCGACGGCGGCTGCGATCGCCAGATACATCGGCCAGTGGTGGCTCACGCCGAGCACCGCGACGATGGCGCCGGCCAGGCCGCTGACCGACCCGACCGACAGGTCGATACTGCCGACGAGCAGGACGCAGACCACACCGAGCGCGATCACTCCGAGGGCGGAGGCCTCCATGCTGAGGTTGACCAGGTTACGGCTGGATAGGAAGAGCGGGTTGAGCGCCTGGAACACCACCGCAATGATGATCAGCCCGATGACAACGGGCAACGGGCCCAGGTCGCCGGCACGGATGCGGCGCACGGAATTGCGCATCGCCGCACCGAGACCGGTCGACTGGTCGACCCGGTCATCCTGGCGGTCGAGCGAGCGGGGCACTCCCGGTTCAGTCGGCGCCGTCGACGTCTGGCTCATTGGTCGCTGTCCTCCTCGGCCGCGGCATCGCGCTCGGTGTTCTGGGTTGCTTGCGCCGCGGCACGGCTCGCTGCGCGGCGGGTCACGACATTGTCGGTCGCTCCGGTGATGGCCGCGATGACCTCGTTCGACGACACCGTGCGGGTGTCGAAGACGCCGTTGTTTCGTCCGAGCCGCAGCACATAGATGCGATCCGACACCGCGCCGACGTCCTCCATGTTGTGGCTGATGATGATCACCGCGAGGCCTCGGTCGCGCAGCCGTTCGATGAGGCTGAGCACCTCGGCCGTCTGCGCAACGCCCAGCGCTGCAGTCGGCTCGTCAAGCAGGATCACCTTCGGATCGCCGAGCAGCGAGCGGGCAATGGCGACGGTCTGCCGCTGCCCACCGGATAGCGAGGCTACTGGGATCCGCACCGTGGGCAGCCGCGCCGAGAGCTGCTGCAGCAGTTCCCACGAGCGCACTTCCATGGCCACTTCGTCCAGTCGTGCCCGGCGGATCTCCCGACCCAGGAACAGGTTCGCCACCACGTCAAGGTTCTCGCAGAGCGCCAGGTCCTGGAAGACCGTGGCAATACCGAGTCGAATGGCCTCGCTCGGCGAGTCGATGTCCACCTGGTCGCCGCCCACCTCGATGGTGCCGGTGTCGTGGCTGTGCACTCCGGCAAGCACCTTGACCAGTGTCGATTTTCCGGCGCCGTTGTCACCAACGAGGGCCACGACCTCGCCGGCAGCGACCTCCAGATCGACATCAAACAGCGCCTGCACCGACCCGAAGGCTTTCGAGATGCCCGACATACGCAGAACGACGTCCCGCTCGGATGCGGAGGGCTCGGTCTGAACGGCCGACCCGCCTCCGCTGGCGGGGGGTGGTGGTGTCATCGCGTCCCTCCGGATTGGCGTTGCATAGCTACTGGCGGCGCCACGCCCGGGCCTCCGGCAGGACGAACGCGCGGAGGCCCGAGCGGAGCCTGGTGACAGTGAGTATCAGCTAATGCCCAACTTCTCGCATGCCGCCTGGTACTCGGCCGTGCAGATGTCGGACGCCTGAGCGATGCCCTTGTCGAAGATCTCCTCCTTGATGTTCTCCTGCGTGATCACGGCAGGCACGAAGAGCTGACTGGGGGTATCGAACAAGGTGTCCGTCGCTTTCGGCTCCTCGCCGTTGAGCATGGCCCAGACCGCGTCAGCTGCCGCAGCAGCAGGGATCTCGCTCGGCTTCGAGATGGTGTTGTACTGCACGCCGCTGATGATGTATTGCAGTGCTGAGTCGATCGCGTCGTTCCCGCTCACCGGTGGGATCGGGTCCACTCCGGCCGCCTTCAGCGCGGCAATGGCACCGCCCGCGGTGCCGTCATTGGCAGCGGCGACACCGACGATCTTGTCGCCGAAGCGAGTGACTTGGCCCGCAACCCAGTCCTGAGCCTTGGCCGGCACCCAGTCAGGCGTGTCGTACTCGGCCAGAGTCTCATAGTCTCCGGTCGCCAGGCCGGTGTGGATACCGTCCTTGATGAGCCCTGCCGCTGCGTCGGTCGGGGAACCATTGACCTCGATGATGCCGCCGTCATCCGGGCTGACTCCCATGTCCTTGAGGTGATCCACCAGAGACTTGGAGATCAGTTCGCCGATCTTCTCGTTGTCGTAGGACACATAGAAGTCCGCTTGCGCCTCCGGGATGGGACGGTCGTAGGCGACCACGTACACACCTTGTGACTGCGCCTGTTTCACCAGCGACACGGCCGCCGTAGTATCGACCGCGTCCAGAACAATCGCTTTCGCACCCTCGGTGAGTGCTGCGTTGAACTGCTGCTGCTGCTTGGATGCGTCTGCGTCGGCGTTGTTATACAGAACTGTGCAGTCCGGGCAAAGCTTCTTCATCTGCTGCTCGAAACCGGGACGATCGTGTTCCTCGTACCGGGTCGATCCGTGATCCGGCATGAGGAAGGCGACCTTCACGCCCGAGACCTCGCCGCTGTCGCCATCATCGGCGCCGGCATCGTCGGCGCTGGGATCCGCCGCCTCGCTTTCGCTGTCGCCGACCTCGGACTGCGACGTGTCGGAACCCTGCGTTCCATTGTTCGAGCCGGTGTCGGCCTTACTGGAGCAGCCGGCCAAGACCAGTGCCGCGACTCCCGCCATAGCGATGGCAGCGAGGACGCGGTTCTTGCGGTGAGCAAACACTGCGCTCTCCTTTCGGTTGTGGTGGGTACTACCTAACTCATCGGGATACTGCTGGGCCTGGATCGTTCGAGGCTCGCCTCCTCATTGGCTCCTGATCGAGGCTGCGGCATGGACGTGGTTGCGAATGACGTTGTTGGCGTGCTGCGCGAGATCCGACGGATCGTCCCAGAGGTTGCGCCACACGCCGAGCATGCGGCTGAGCTCCGGATGCACAATCGCGGAGGAGAAGGATTCGAAGACGACCGGTCCGTCGTAGCCGACGCGATCGAGCGCCTGGAAGAAGTGGTCGAAGTCGACGGTGCCCGATCCCAGGTAGCCGCGGTGGCTCTCGCCGATATGCACATATCCGAGTCGCTCGGCCGCGAGGTGGACGGGGCTGGCCATATCCGGCTCTTCGATGTTCATGTGGTACGTGTCCAGGTGCACCAGCGGGGCTACGCCCTCCTGCTCGTGCGCGGCCCGGTCCAGGAACGTCAGCGCCTGCTTGGCGGTGTTCACCACGTTCGTCTCATAGCGGTTGACGACCTCGATCGCCACCGTGATCCCACGGGACTTCGCTTCCGCGGCCAGCCTCGCCATCGCTCGGCCGCTGTTGGCGACACCGACCGGCGACGACGGCTCCATGTACTTGCGCATCGCGGAGTACAGGACGCCAACCAGGTGCGTGCCGCGGAGGGCAGCCACGCAGTCGAGCACCCGGAGCAGGTGTTTCTCGCCGGCCGCCACAATGTTGTCGTCGTCACTCGAGACGTCGCGGTCCGGGGTCAGTCCGAGCGACGCCGTGACTCGCAGACCGTGGTCATCCAGCAGTGAACGGGTATGGGCAACGTCGATCTCGTCCGGATCCATGATGGGCAGTTCGATGAGGTCGAACCCGGCGCGGGCGGTTTTCGAGACAGCGGTCTCCATGCCGGCACGGTCCAGTGATCCGGTGAAGACCGACGCGTGGCAACCGATCTGCATGGTGCGGGCTCCTTCCGTGTCGGGTACGGCTGAATTGGGTGTCCTACTGCTGCGGGTGGATGATGGCCTTGATCGAGTCCGGCACGGTGTGGGAGAGCAGCAGCGCCTCCGCCGACTGTGCGAGTGGGAAGTGGTGCGTGACCAGCGGCGCGACGTCAACCCGACCCGATGCCACGAGGCTGATGGCGACCGGCCAGGTGAACGCGTACCGGTTGACGGTGAACACGCTGACCTCCTGCACGTTCAGTCGCGCGAGGGGCAGGGTGACGTCGTGCTTGGGCATGCCGATCATGGCGGCGCGGCCGTTCGGTCGGAGCCGTTCCATGCCGGCGGCCAGTGCGCCGTCGGCGCCGGAGCATTCCAGGTGGACGTCGAAGTCCTTGGCGCTGTTCGTCTCGCCTGGCGTGGCGCGTTCCGGGGCGAAGCCGAGTCGCTCGGCCATGCCCAGCCGGAAGTCGGAGATGTCGGAGATGACGATGGTGCGCGCGCCGAACGCCCGGGCGGTGGCTGCGGCGAGCAGTCCGACCGGGCCGGCGCCGGTGACCAGCACGTCGTCGCCGGGCT
>CAZIIX010000203.1:0-3681 GCA_964539345.1 uncultured Actinomycetes bacterium
ACACGGCGCGACCGGGGAACAGGCTCTGCCGATGGTCGATCAGGCCCGAGGCGAAGTGATGCCAGTCGGTGAAGACGAGCTCAACCTGTTCGCCGTCACGCAGGCGGCCGGTGAATGTTCCGCGCACCGCGACCCAATCACCGCTCGCCGCAACGAATTCCAGCTCATGTCGCCCCTCGGCGATGATGCGGCCGTCAGTGTAGAAGCGCCGGAGTTCGTCCTTGCCCGTGATGGAAGGGGTGCCCTGGCGCTCGTAGCGGACATCGTCGCTGAACAGCGCGAGGACGCCCTCGGTGTCGCCGGCATCGACGCGCGCGTAGTAGGTGCGGACCGTCTCCGTCAGATCCATCGGCGCCTCCCGGGTGGTGGCGTGATCCCTCGTGGCAGCTGTCGACGCAGTGCGCCAGGCCGGCATCTGCCGTCACGCTACAACCGCAGGCGGCTCCCCGCTCGGTGATACCGCCGCGGACCGGCGCGAGCGAATCTGGGAGCCGCCACGCGAGCGTCCCGCTCCCCATGACGGCGCGGTCGGCTGCCGCCCGTGCGCTCAGCCGCCCGCACAGCCGCCTCTTACGAGGCCAGGTACTGCTCCAAGGCCTCCCTGGCAATCTCGGAGACACTGCGCCGCTCACGCTCGGCCCGGCGTTGTAGTTCGTTGCGCAACCCATCCGGGACGCTGAACCGCAGCTGCGGCGATCGGCGGCCCGGTGCAGTCAGTGACGGTCGCCCCCGTCGTGCCGTACGGAGTACCTCGGTGGCCAGCGCGTCGGCGCGAGCGTCCGTCAGCCGTGTGCCGTCCGGCAGGTCAATCTGTTCGGTCTCCAAATCCACCGAGCCATGGTCGACGACATCGACACCGCGAATACGCACCGTCTCCTTCGTCATGATCCTCTCCTCCTGAGTGCGGTCGGCATCACATGGATGACGACGTACCGGTCTGGAAGAACTGCTGCGATGATCTCCAGCTCGATGCCGCGGCCGTCTTGGCCTACCCAAAGCAGCGCGCGGTTACCGGTCGCCGTTTCCACCTCCTCCGGCGTTGCCGTGGACATAACATGCCGAGCGCGACTACGGCCAATCCGGTGGCGACGACTCGACTGGGTCCACCTCACCTCCACAGGTCAATAGTAGGACTGACAAACCGGGAGTGCAATGTCGAGACGAATGATCCTGCGGGCACCACGTGGACCAGTCGCCGACACCGCCGGCCGCGGGCACCACACGGACCGGCCGCCGACACGGCCAGCCGCCCGCCGGGTCAGTCCCGCAGGCCGACGGTCTCGTAGACGCGGCGCAGTGGCCGTGGCGCCCAGAAGTTCCACCGGCCGAGCAGCCGCATCGCCGCCGGCACCAGGACGCCGCGGATCACCGTCGCGTCCACCAGCACGGCAACCCCGGCCCCGAACCCGAAGAGCTGCAGCATGGACACCGTCGAGGTGGCGAACGCGAAGAACGTCACCGCGAGCAGCACGGCCGCGCTGGTCACGATCCGACCGGTCCGGGCGGAGCCGTCGGTGACGGCGTCGGCGAGCGGTTCGCCGTCATGGAACATCTCGGTGATGCGGCTGGACAGGAACACCTCGTAGTCCATGGACAGGCCGAACGTGATGCACAGCAGCAGGACCGTCATGGACGCGTCCATCGGCCGCGGGGTCGCGCCGAACAGCGAGATCAGGTGCCCGTCCTGGAATATCCAGGTGACGATCCCGACCGCCGCGGCCAGTGACAGTCCGTTGACCACGAGCGCACGCAGTGGCTGCGTCACACTTCCGGTGAACAGGAACAGGAGCAGGAACGTCGTGACGATGATGATGCCGAACGCGATCGGCAGCGGCTGTCCGATGGAGGCGAGGGTGTCCGCCAGCGACGCATCGCTGCCGCCGACCAGGAAGCCCGGGCCGTCGGAGACCTGCACGTCCCGCAGCGTCGTCACCATGTCCCGCGCCGCGTCCGAGCCGGCCTCGACGTCGGTGAGCACCTTGAGCTGCTGCCAGCCGTCCGCGGACAACGTGCCGGCCGCCGGGTTCGCCGGTCCCGCGACGCCATGCACCGCCGTCATACCCGCCGCCGAGACCGCTTGCACGTGCGGCAGTTCCGACAGTTGCAGCGCATAGTCGGCGGCGGTCTCCGGCGAGGCCGGCGCGGCCAGTACGACCGGGATCGTGGCGTGCGACTGCGTGGGGAACTCGGCCTCGATCACGTCGGCGACCTGCCGGCTCTGCGCGGAATCGGGCAGTACCGTCTGGTCCGGTAGGGAGAAGTTGATGCCCAGGATGGGGGAGGCCAGCGCCACCAGCACGATCAGCGCTGGCAATGCGGTGCGTAGCGGCTTGCGAAACACGAACGTGGACAACCGCTTCCAGAACACCGAGGCGGATCCCTGGGCCATGCCCTTCCACGGCATCCGGCCGGCGTTGACCCGGTGCCCGAGCACGGCCAGCAGTGCCGGTGTGATGAACAGCGCCCCCAGCGCGGCGATGACCACCACGCCGATCCCGGCGTAGCCGAACGAGGACAGGAAGAACATCGGGAACACCAGCAACGTGGCCAGGGCGCATCCGACGGCGGCGGCCGAGAACGCAATGGTGCGACCGGCTGTCGCGACCGTGCGAGCGACTGCCGTGGGAACGTCGTCACCGGCGAGGAGCTGCTCTCGGAACCGCGCGACGATGAGCAGCCCGTAGTCGATCCCCAGACCGAGGCCCAGTGCGGTCGTCAGGTTGATGGCGAAGATCGACACGTCGGTCACGCTGCCCAGGATGGCGAGCTCGGCGAACGTGCCGGCGATGGCGATGCCGCCGATCAGCAGCGGCAGGACCGCGGAGACGAACGAGCCGAACACCAGCAGCAGCAGGATGAGGGTCAGCGGGACGGCGACGGCCTCCGCGCGCACCAGGGACTTCGTCACCTGGGAGTTGATGTCGCCGTAGATGCCGGCGTCGCCGCCGAAGCGCACGGTGACCGCGTCCGCGCCCGACCCGTGCGCGCCGGTGTACTTGTCGATCAGTTCGCCGCCGCGGTCGACGACATGCCCCTGGTCGCCGGCGATCACGGCGAGCACCATGGCCGAATGCCGGTCGGTGGCGATCAACTCGGGCACCGGGGTGGTGAAGTAGGAGGCCATGATCGTGACGTCCGGCTCGTCCGACAGTTGCGCGGTGAGCCGCTGCCCGACGGCCGTGGTGGCGGGGGCGTCGACGGTGCCCCGGTCCGCGGTGACCAGCATGACGAGGTTCGGGTCGGCGCCGAAGTGCTCGGTGGCCAGCGCGATCGCCTGCGAGGACTCGGAGTCCGGGTCGTCGAACCCGCCGGATGACAGGTGGCTGGCGGCATTGGCGCCGAGGGCGACGGCGCCGACCAGGAAGATCGCGCCGAGGAACAGGACGAGCTTGGCGCGGCGCGCGACGGTCAATCCGAGTCGATACAGCACGGGTCCCCCGAGTGGCGTTGACGGACTAGAATGTGAACGACGTCAACTTACAGCGCGATGCTAACAGTGTCAACATCGGGGTTAGTTGCCGCGGGCGGCGCGTCGGTGGCGGCGGGTCGGTGGCGGCGGGTGTGTCGCTGTGGGGGGTGGGCTGGCGGAGGCGTGTCGCGTGGGCGGCTCGCTGACGGAGGAGGAGTGATACGCATGACGCAGGCCGGGGCACGGTCATCGGCAGGGGCATCGGCACGGCC
>CAZIIX010000203.1:3781-5077 GCA_964539345.1 uncultured Actinomycetes bacterium
TGGAGATGGCGGCCGATGGCGGGCCGGACGCCGTGGTGCTGCGCGAGGTGGCACGCCGGGTGGGGGTGTCGCCGACGGCCGCCTACCGGCACTTCGCGGGGCAGGCGGCGCTCATGGACGCGATCACCGAGGCCGCGATGGGACGGCTGGCCGAGTTCATGCGGGAGGCATTGGCCGACTATGACCGGGCGCAGAGCACCTCCAGCTCGGGATCGCGCGGCAGCGGCGGCAGTTCGGATGGGTATGACGGTGGGTCCGGGGCAGCCGATGGCGCCGCGGGCGCCGGCACCGACAGGGGAGTGGCACGCGGTGCCGCCGCGGAGGCGCGCGGCGCGACGAGCCCCGGCCGGGTGGCGCTGCCGTGGGTGGAACCGGGCTCGGCGCAGGAGCGGGCGCTGCGCCGGCTGGAGGCCATCGGGCGGGCCTACTTCGACTTCGCGCTGCAGCAGCCGGGGCTGTTCCGGTGCTTCTGCACGAGCCTGCCGCTCCCCGGTGCCGGAGCCGATGCGGGGGCGGCTGCGGCCGGCGCTGCTGCGGAGGCCGGGGGCGCTGCTGCCGCTCGCGAGGCCGATGCCGGGGAGGCTGCGTCATCGCTCGCTGGCGCGGGCTCGGTCGCCGATGGCGCACCGGGTGAGGCCGGCGGGGGTGCCGACATGCTGCCCAGCGATGTCGCGTTCGGGGTGCTCACCGACGTGCTGGAGGAGCTGGCGGCCGCACAGCTGCTTGATACCGAGCGGGTGACGGCCGACGTCGGCATCGCGCTGTGGGCGCCGATCCACGGCCTGGCCGTGCTCTGCCTGGACGGACCGCTCGCCGATGCCGATGACGCGACGCGCCAACACATGCTCGACGTGGTGATGGATGTGCTGGTGCATGGCGTCATTCCGCGCGACGGCCGGTGACTCGACGGGCCGCGACGCGCTCCAACTCGCTCCACCCGCGCCAACCCGCTCCAACTCGCACCACCCGCTCCAACTCGCACCACCCGCTCGTGGGTGTCTGAGCGCGTCAGATAGACCGCGCTGGGACACCCACAACGCGGGGTTGGAGCCTTCCGACCACCGCGAGGTCGACCGTTCACCGCTTGTCTGCAAGTCGTGTCGCCGGCTGTCGATCAGGGGCCGGGCGGTGTGCTGTGCTGCCGGCATCTCGCGCGGATGATCTGGACTTGCCCGCTCGCACCGGGCAAGTCCAGAGCGTGTGGCGGGCGTGCCGTGATGGCCTGCTCGCAGAGCCCGGGCGGGCGCGGCATGGTGCTGGGATCGGAGGACGGGGCCGCCCGCCCGGCCTCGCCAG
>CAZIIX010000204.1:0-2989 GCA_964539345.1 uncultured Actinomycetes bacterium
CCCGGACCCGGCGAATGCCCTTCGTGGCCGACGACATCGGGGACGTGCTGCAGCAGCGAACCGCCGGCGTGCACCGCCATCATCTGCATGCCCCGACAGATCCCGAGGGTCGGCAGCCGCCGCTCGGCCGCCGCGTCCAGTAGCGCCAGCTCGGTGGTGTCGCGGTCGAGGCGCCACGCGCTGGTGTGCTGCCCCGGCTCGGCCCCGTAGGTAGCCGGGTCCACGTCCGCGCCGCCGCCGATGATCAGGCCGTCGATGCGCGCGAGCACCGCGTCCGCGTCGCGGGGGTCGAGGGTCGGCGGCAGCAGGATGGGCACGCCCCCACCGGCTCGCACCGAATCGGCGTAGGCGGCCGGCAGTAGGTCGGCGCGGACCTGGCGCCAGCTACCCCAGTCGGCGGGTTCGCGGTAGCTGCTGATTCCGATGACGGGTGCGGTCATGTGGTCGGTCACTCCAGCGGCGTGACGTAGGCGCCGGCGATGCCCCCGTCGACCATGAACTGCGAGGCCGTGATGAACGAGGACTCGTCGGAGGCGAGAAAGAGCACTGCGGAAGCGATCTCGTCGGCCTCGGCGAACCTCCCCATCGGGATGTGCACGAGCCGCCGGGCGGCCCGCTCCGGATCGGCCGCGAACAGCTCCTGCAGCAGCGGCGTGTTGACCGGACCTGGGCAGAGCGCATTGACGCGCACGCCCTGCCGGGCGAACTGGACGCCCAGCTCGCGGGAGAGCGCCAGCACCCCGCCCTTGGACGCGGTGTAGGAGATCTGCGAGGTGGCGGCGCCCATGACGGCGACGAACGACGCGGTGTTGATGATCGACCCGCGGCGCTGCTCGATCATGTGGGGCAGCGCCGCCTTGCAGCACAGGTACACGCTGGTGAGGTTCACCTCCTGGACGCGTCGCCATGCGTCCAGCTCGGTGGTGAGGATCGAGTCGTCGTCCGGCGGCGATATTCCCGCGTTGTTGAAGGCGATGTCGACCGCCCCGTAGGTCTCCTTGGCCAGCGCGAAGAGCGCGTCCACCGACTGCTTGTCCGTCACGTCGGTGCGGGTGAAGGTGCCGCCGAGTCGGTCCGCGATGGCCGGACCGGCGCCGGAGTCGATGTCGCCGATGACGACGTGGGCGCCCTCGGCGGCGAATCGGCGAGCGGTGGCCAATCCGATACCGGAGCATCCCCCGGTGATGACGGCCACGCGGCCGTCGAGACGTCCTGCCATGAGCGGACTCTGCCTTTCTGGAACGGGAGAGGGTGAACGGGAACGGGAAGGTCGGGTGCGGGGGAAGCACGGGGCCGGGGAGGTCGGGACCGGGAGGATCGGGTGCCGTCCCGGTCAGGTGGCGATGAAGACGTTCTTCTCCTCCGTGAACGCGTCGGTGGCGTTCGGCCCCAGCTCGCGGCCCAGACCGGACTGTTTGTAGCCGCCGAACGGTGTCCAGTAGCGCACCGACGAGTGGGAGTTGATCGAGAGGTTGCCGGCCTGTACGCCACGGGCCACCCGGAGTGCGCGGCCGACGTCGGAGGTGTAGATCGACCCGGACAGCCCGTAGTCGGTGTCGTTGGCCATGGCGATGGCCTCGTCCTCGTCGTCGAACGGCAGCAGCGCCACCACCGGGCCGAACACCTCCTCCTGCCACACGGCTGCTGCGGTCGACTCCGGCAGCACCAACGACGGTGGCATCCAGAAGCCGCCGGCGAGCTCGTCGTCGGGCGGGACCGACCCGGTCGTGGCGATCTCGACGTCCTGCAGGTAGCCGGTGACCCTCGCGCGGTGCTCCGCCGAGATCAGCGGCCCCATCTCCGATTCCGGCGACGACGGGTCGGCCACCGCCACCTGCTCGATGGCAGCGGTGAAGGCGGCGAGGAATTCGTCATAGCTGCTGCGCTGCACGAGCACCCGGGATCGGGCGCAGCAGTCCTGGCCGGCGTTGTCGAAGACGGCGTACGGTGCGGCCCTGGCCGCGGCGGCGATGTCGGTGTCGGAGAACACGATCGTGGCGTTCTTGCCGCCGAGTTCCAACGTCACCGGCTTCACCTGCTGCGCGCAGCCGGCCATGATCTGCGTGCCGACCGCGGTCGAACCGGTGAAGCACACCTTCCGCACCAGCGGGTGGTGCACGAATCGCTGGCCGACCACGTCGCCCCGTCCGGGGATCACCGTGAGGACACCCTCGGGAAGACCCGCCTCCCCGGCGAGCTGGGCCAGTCGCAGCGCGGTGTACGGGGTGAGTTCGGCCGGCTTGAGGACCACGGTGTTGCCGGCGGCGAGGGCCGGCGCGAGGCCCCAGCCGGCGATGGGCATCGGGAAGTTCCAGGGGACGATGACGCCGACCACGCCGAGCGGTTCGCGGAACGTGATGTCGACGCCGCCGGGGACCGGAATCTGCTGCCCCACCATACGTTCCGGCGCCGCCGAGTAGTAGTTCAGCACGTCGCGCACATTGCCGGCCTCCCAGCGGGCGTTGCCGATGGTGTGTCCGGAGTTGGCGACCTCGAGGTCGGCGAGCTCGTCGAGGTGCGCGTCCACCGCCGCGGCGAACGAGCGCAGCAGCCGCGCGCGTTCTCCCGGTGCGACGTCCCGCCATGCGCCGAACGCCGCGTGTGCGCGGGCGATCGCGGAGTCCGCCTCGGCCGCGTCGGCCATGGGGACCTCGCCGATCGGGCGGCCGGTCGCGGGGTTGACCACCTGGTGCGCACCGTCCGCGCCGCAGGACAGGGCCGGGTCGACCGTGACGGTGGCCGGAACGGGGTGGTCAGAGGCGTTCGAAGCCACGCCGCACCTCCCAGTCGGTGACCGCCGCGTCGAACGCCGCAAGCTCGGTATCCGCGGCGTGCAGGTAGTGCTCCACCACGTCGTCGCCGAACGCGGACCGGGCCAGCGTCGACGAGGCGAACGCGTCGCGGGCCTCGCGCAAGGTGCGTGGAACGTGCGGCCGGTCGGACGTGTAGGCGTTGCCGACCAGTTCCGGCTCCAGCTCCAGTCGCTCCT
>CAZIIX010000204.1:3089-5066 GCA_964539345.1 uncultured Actinomycetes bacterium
CGGTCGGACGTGTAGGCGTTGCCGACCAGTTCCGGCTCCAGCTCCAGTCGCTCCTCGATGCCGTGCAGCCCCCCGGCCAGCATCGCGGCGATGGCCAGATACGGGTTCACGTCGCCGCCGGGCAGCCGGTTCTCCAGCCGCGCCGACGCGCCGTGCCCGACCAGCCGGACGGCGCAGGTGCGGTTGTCCCGGCCCCAGCCGATGGTGGTCGGTGCGAACGAGCCATCCGCGAAACGCTTGTAGGAGTTGATGTTCGGCGCGTACAGCAGGGTGAGATCGGCCATGGTTGCCAGCACACCGGCGATGAAGTGGTCGTAGAGCGCGGTGCGGGTGCCGGTGGCGTCGTCCCAGAAGACCAGCGAACCGTCGTGCCCGCGCAGCGACAGGTGGATGTGGCAGGAGTTGCCCTCCCGCTCGTTGTACTTCGCCATGAACGTGATCGACTGGCCGTGCTGGGCCGCGATCTCCTTCGCGGTGTTCTTGTAGACGACGTGGTTGTCGGCGGTGGCCAGCGCATCGGTGTACCGGAACGCGATCTCGTGCTGGCCGAGGTTGCACTCGCCCTTCGCGGACTCCACCACGGTGCCGGCCGCGTGCATGACGTTGCGGATCTCGCGCAGCAGCGGCTCGACGCGGGTCGTGCCGAGGATCGAGTAGTCGACGTTGTACTGGTTCGCCGGCGTCATGTCCCGGTAGTGCGACGCCCAGGCATCCTCGTAGCTGGTGTTGAACACGATGAACTCCAGCTCGGTGCCGGCCATCGTCTGCCATCCGTTCCGGGCCGCCCGCTCGAGCTGCGCGGTCAGGATGGAGCGCGGGGACACGCGCACCGCCGATCCGTCCTCCCACACCAGGTCGCTCTGGATCATCACGGTGCCGGGCAGGTGCGTCAGCCGGCGCACCGTGCCCATGTCGAGCCGCATCGTCATATCGCCGTAGCCGGACTCCCACGACGTGACGGCGTAGCCCTCGATGGTGTTCATCTCCACGTCGGTGGCGAGCGTGTAGTTGCACCCCTCGGTGCCGTGGGCGAGGACGTCCGTGAGGAAGAAGTCGGCGTGGATCCGCTTGCCCTGCAACCGTCCCTGCATGTCCGTGTAGGCCACGATGACGGTGTCCACGTCGCCGGACCCGATCAGCGCGGTGAGCGCCTCGAGGGTCAGCAGCCGTTCGTTGCGGGCGGGCGCCGCCTGCGCCGCCGGGGACGCGGAGGCAGAGGAGGCGGGGGGTGCTGATGACGCCGCCGTCGCTGGCGCTGCCGGGGACGCGCCGCCCTGCTGAGCGCCCACGCTAGGCCGCGTCTTCGACGGGAGTCGCCAATGCCGCCACCGGTTCCAGCCGGACCGTGACGGTATCGCCGACGGCCAGGCCGGTCACCGCGGAGGTGGCGACCTGGGCCGTCATCGTGGTGCCGTCGGCCAGCCGCACCTGCGCACGCCCGGTCGATCCGAGGAAACTCGTGGTCGTCACGGTCGCGGCCGTCCCGTCGACCGCCCCGTCCGCGCCGCGCGGTACCAGCGTGACGGATTCGGGTCGGACGAGCACGGTAACGGCACCGGCGGTCGGCGAGCCCGGGAGCAACGGGATCCGTTGTCCGAGAACGGTTGCCGTGTCCCCGGAGGCGGTGCCGGGCAGCGGGTTGCTGAGCCCGACGAATTCGGCGACGAACTTGTTCGCCGGGGCCGAGTACAGCTCCTCGGGGCTGGCGATCTGCTGGATGCGGCCCTGCCACATGACGCCGACCCGGTCGGCCACGGCCAGTGCCTCCTCCTGGTCGTGCGTGACGAACAGCGTGGTGATGCCCAGTTCGAGCTGGATGCGGCGGATCTCGTCGCGCAGCTGCACCCGTACCTTCGCGTCGAGCGCGGACAGCGGCTCGTCCAGCAGCAGCACCTGCGGGTGGATGGCCAGCGCCCGGGCGAGCGCCACCCGCTGTTGCTGGCCGCCGGACATCTGGCTGGCGTAGCGGTCGGCCTG
>CAZIIX010000205.1:0-5032 GCA_964539345.1 uncultured Actinomycetes bacterium
CCCGCGGCTCCACTCACGCCCCGCCCCGCCCGCCGCGCGGCGACGACGGACATCGGACCGGACGGCAGTACGCGCCCGTAATGATAGGAATCCGCCGAACCGCGCCCCGAGAAAGTAAAGTGGGCCGCGTGGTGACCGTACTCCTCGCAGAAGATGACCCTGCCATCTCCGTGCCCCTGTCCCGCGCGCTGGAGCGGGAGGGCTACAGCGTGCTGACCGCGGACGACGGGAGCAAGGCCGTCGACGTCGCGCTGAACAACGACGTCGGGATGGTCATTCTCGACCTGGGGCTGCCGCACGTCGACGGCCTGGAGGTGTGCCGCCGGATCCGCGCGTCCGGGCGCGATGTGCCGGTCTTGATGCTCACGGCGCGCACCGATGAGGTCGATTTCGTCGTCGGGCTGGACGCGGGCGCCGACGACTACGTGGGCAAACCGTTCCGGCTCGCCGAGCTGCTGGCCCGGGTGCGGGCGCTGCTGCGGCGCCGCGCGCCCGAGGTCATCGACATCGGCGGTGTGCGCATGGAGACCGGCGCGCGGCGGGTGCTCGTCGACGGCGAGGAGGTGTCGCTCGCCAACAAGGAGTTCGAGCTGTTGCGGGTGCTGATGTCGCACGCCGGACAGGTGGTCACCCGCGAGGAGATCCTGGCCGAGGTGTGGAACGACCCGGGGATGAAGACCTCGAAGACGCTCGACATGCACATGTCCTGGCTCCGTCGCAAGCTTGCCGGTGATTCCAAGGATCTCGACCGGCGGATCGCGACCGTTCGTGGAGTGGGATTCCGCTTCGACACCGACTGACGAGCGGGGGGCTGATCGCCAATGCGTCGCAGGATCCTGACGTCGATCCTTCTCGTCATCACCGCGACGGTGCTGACCCTGGGGGTGCCGCTGTCGGTGGTGTCCTGGAAGCTCGTCGCCGACCTGGTGCGGCAGGAGCTGTCCGGCCAGCTCGAGCGCATCTCCCAGTCGCTCAGCTCGCAGGTCGCGGCGGGGGAGGACCCGAACCTCAACCGGCTGGGGTACATGGTGCCGGCGGAGGGCCGCCTGGTGATCAGGACCTCGGGGCTGATCGACCAGACGGTGGGCGAGCGCATCAGCGGCCAGGTGATCACGGAGAAGCTCGTCATGCCCGGCGGCACCGAACTGCGCCTGTCCGTGCCGGCCGACAGCGTGCGCAGCGAACAGCTCGAGGTCCTCGGGCTCGTCGGGCTGGCCGTGCTGTTGTCGGTGGGTGTCGGCGCTGCGATCGCCATCCTCACCGCGCGCCGATTGGCCACACCGCTCACGGAGCTCGCCCGCCGCGCGGCCCGGCTCGGGTCCGGTGACTTCCGCACCTCGACCCGGCGATACGAGATCGCCGAACTGGACCGTGTGCTGGAGGTGCTCGATTCCTCCGCCACGGACATCGCCGCGCTCATCGGGCGCGAACGGGACCTGGCCAGTGACATCTCGCACCAGCTGCGCACCCGGCTGACCGGGCTGCGGCTGCGACTGGAGGAGCTCTCCTACCACGACGATCCCGACGTGGTGGACGAGGTGCAGGCGGCGCTCGACCAGACCGACCGGTTGGTGACGGTGGTCGACGACCTGCTCGCCAATGCCCGGTCGCGGCGCGCGGCGGGGGCGACGCGATTGCTGCTGTCCGACGAGCTCGACGAGGTCAGGGCCGAATGGGAGCAGGCGTTCACCGGTGCGCAACGCCAGCTGGTGATCCGGTGCCCCAAACGCATCGCGGTACGCGCGACGGCGGTCCGGCTGCGCGAGGCGATCGGGGTGCTGGTCGACAACGCGCTGCACCACGGTGCCGGCACGGTCCGGGTCACGGTGCGCGCCGGATCCCCCATGGTGGTGGTGGAGGTCGCCGACGAGGGCGAAGGTGTGACGGAGGCCCTGGTCGGTCACATCTTCGAGCGCGGCGTCTCGACGGCGTCATCGACCGGTATCGGACTCGGACTGGCCAGGGCATTCATCGAGGCGGACGGTGGGCGCCTGGAGCTGCGACGGGCGAAGCCGCCGGTGTTCGGCGTGTTCCTGGTCGCCGACGACGGCCGTGACGGGGGCGGTCAGGACGACGATGACGATGACGCGGAGGCGGGCGCATCGGGCGGTGCCGGGTCGGTGGCCGAGACCGCCGCCGCCTCGGCCGCCAATTCGTGAGGGAACACGTACCGCCGGTAGGACCAGTAGCGGAAACCGACGGCCAGTGCCGTGCCCGCCACGTTGGCGGCCAACCAGTCGACCACCGACACGGTCAGTCGGCTGTAGCCGCTGCCCATGTTGATGCCGAACAGGTAGTGGCTCATGGCCAGCGGAATCAGGTTGATCCCCAGGGCGAGCCCGTTGAACAGGAAGAACAGCGTGGCCTCGTGCGGTACGGAACGTCCGCCGCGGGAATTGAATGACCACTCACGGTTGAGGATGTAGGACAGGATGGTCGACACCAGGATGGAGATCCCCTTGGACGTGAGGACCTTGTTGTCCAGGATCGTGTGTGAGAGAACCGTGAAGATCGCCGCGTCGACGGTCCAGCAGGTGCCGCCGACGACGAGGAACTTGGCGAACTCGCGGTAGCGCGGCGGCAAGAGTTCGCGTACCCGCTCGATCAGTCCCACGCCGCGAGTCTACGGGGCCCGCCGCCCGCCCCGACCGAGTCCGAGACGGGCTACTGTGCGTCCCGGATGACCAGCAGCGGGCCGAGCCAGAGGCCGTCGGGGCTCGCGCCGGCCCAGTTCTGGGCGAAGTTCTCCTTCCGATTGACGAATACCGCCGACTCGTTCGGAGCCGATCGCACACCGGTGACGAGGCTGAAACCCGTGGCGTAGTGCTGTTCGGCCTGCTGCTCGTCGCCGTCCGACGGGAGCGAGAATATGCCCATCAGTTGGGACGAGACCTCTTGCTCGGCGTCGCCGACGATGATGTCCTTGTGCGCTTGCGGGTCCGTCGCCCAGACCACGACGGACAGATCGTCGATGGCGGGACCGGCGTCGGCGAGCGTGATCTGGGTGGGTGCCGCACCGCTGAGGCTGTAGGTGCCGGGATTGCTCAGCTGGATGGTCGTGTGGGTCCCGGGCTGGCTCCAGACGACCGAGAGCGCCCACCCGGCCATCGGTGTGGCGCCGCCGCCCGGAGCGGCGGAGAGTGACGGTGCGAGGCCGTCCGTCCACACGGTGAGCGCCCCAGTGCGCTGCACCCATTCCGTCACATCGGCGGCCCGCACGTACATCGACCCCTGCTCATCTCTCGGTGCGCCGTTGTCGTCCACCACGGGCGTCTGCACCCGGTCCGCGGCGATCGGGTGACTGTCGCACTCGTCGGCGCACCCGTCGGGCCCGATGTGGAACGTCGCCTTGGACAGGTTGGCCGGGTCGCCGTTCTCCGGGTAGCTCATCGCCCAGGTGAGCGTGGCGGACAGCACCGTGGCACCGTCCGGGATGGTGAGGATCTGGTGTGACGTCACCATCGTCATCGGCTGGCTGTGGAAGCCGCAGTCGCCACGCGTCCAATCAGGATGGTCGCAGTACATCGCCGTGCCGCCGACGAGTGCGCCGCCGAACGGGCCGGTCAGGCTGACCGGGTCGCCGGGTCGCAGTGGCGCGGCAACGATGGAGTCCGTGCGGTGGCCGTCCTGATCGATCACGCCCACCTGGGCGGAGCGGCCACCGGGCAGGTCGGCGACGATCGTCTGGGCGCCGGATCCGCGCGGCAGCACCGTGATATCGAACGTGCCGAAGTCCGCGGCCCCGTCATGGACGGACCGTGGCGTGCACGTGACGAGGGTGCTGGCCGACACACGGTGGCAGGAGTCCGGGACGCCGGTGAGCCAGAAGTCACCATGGCGCGTGTCGAGCGTGATGGTGCCGGGATCGGCGACACCGGGAGCGACGTCGGCGGTCAGCGGTACGGGCGTGGTCGTGCCGGCGCGGAGGGTGTCGGCGGTGAAGGCGAGATCCCGCAGCGCGGGCCCGACCGTCAGGGTCGCCGCACCGGCTTGCTGCCCGCCGATGCGCAGCGCGATCGTGCCGGCGGCGGCATCCGGCCGGAGGGACAGCGTGAGCGTGACGGTCAGCGTGCGGTGCGCCGGAACGGTGTAGTGGCAGGTCCGGTCCGTGCAGCGCACCAGGCCCTCGTCATCGCTGGACGGGCGGTCGGCAGCGGGGGCGGCCGCGGTCGCGACGGTCGCCGCGGGCTGCGCCGGGTCATCCGCTGCTGCGACGACGAACGCCGACCTGTGCCGGAGCGCCGGGGCGGTGGGGCCGGTCGTGCCGGAGGCGTCGCGGACCGTGACACCGTCCGGTGCCTGCACGATCACGGTCTGCGGGGTCGAATCCGCGTCGCCGGTGTTGGCGACCGAGAACGCCATCGTGGCCGGTCCGCCCGCCGTGCCGTCGACGGTCGGGGTGGTGATGGTGGGCGAGGACAGCTCGGCGGCCGGGGCAGGGGGCGTGCTGGGTGGAGCGGAGGGGGTCGTCGGGGCGGGGGGCGTGCTGGCCGGCGGCGTGCTGGCGGGCGGCGATGGTGTCGTCGGGCTGGGCGTCGGTGTGGTCGGTTCGGTCGCCGGGGCGGGCACGCTGCTGATGATCACCGGTGGCGGTGCGACGCTGGGTGTCGTTGGCGACGGGGGTGTGTCGGAGCTGCTGCTCGGCGTGGTGGAGGCACCGGTCGGCGTGGTCGCGGGCTCCGACGGCGGCGCGCTCGTCGTCGGTGGCGGCGCGGCGGGTGCGGTGCTCCGACTCGTCATACCCGGGGAGGTGACGTCGGAGGTTCGGGTCACGACCGGGGCCGGTGCGGCATCGTCCGCCGGTGCCGGGTTGCCGCTGAACGTGACGACGGCGACGACGGCGGCGACCACGGCGGCCGCGGCGGCTCCCACCCAGGTCCAGGGGCTGGCGAGGATGGTGCCGCCGACCGAGGACATGCCACCGCCCGCGGAGCCACCCGCCGCGCCTCCCGCGGCTGCGTTCCCTGCTCCGGCGCCGGCCGCCCCACCGCCGGCCGCCCCACCGCCGGCCGACGCACCGCCGGCCGTCGCA
>CAZIIX010000206.1:0-1658 GCA_964539345.1 uncultured Actinomycetes bacterium
GCGCACCCGACCCGATCGTCATCGACGCGCGCACCGTCGGAACCGTCACGTTCCGCGCTGCCACCGCCGCCATCATCGACGCGCTCGCCGCCGGGCTGGACGTCGCCGCCTCCCCCGCCCGATCCATCGTGCCGGTCACCGCCGGCCAATTGCTGCTCATGCCGGGCGAAGTCGGCGGCTACACCGGCGTGAAGGTCGCCTCCGTCGCCCCCGACAATCCCGGGCTCGGTCTGCCCCGCATCCAAGGCAGCTTCCTGCTGCTCGACCGGCGCACCCTGGGGCCACTGGCCATCATCGACGGGCCGGCGCTGACCACGCTTCGCACCCCCGCCGTGTCCGCGGCGGCCGCCACCCGCCTGGCCGGACCGGGCCCGCTGCGCACCGTCGCATTCGGCACCGGCCCGCAGTCCCGCGGCCACATCGAGGCGCTGCACCAGACCGTCGGCCTCGGCGAGGTCTCCGTCATAGCAAGGGATACCGAGCGCACCGCGGCCTTCGCTCGCACCCTGCACGAGGAGCTCGGCCTCGCGGCACGCCCGGGAGGCATCCCGGACCTGGCCGAGGCGGACGTCGTGGTGTGCGCGACGACGGCCCGCCGGCCGCTGTTCCGCTCCGACGATGTGCGACGCGGCGCCCTCGTCATCGCGGTCGGATCGCACGAACCGGACGTCGCCGAACTGCCGGGGGAGCTGCTCGCCGACGCGCAGGTCGTGGTCGAGGACCGGGCCACGGCGGCGCGCGAGGCCGGCGATGTGATCCAGGCGATGCGTGACGCCGGGCTGCGTGAGGAGAGTCTGGTCGATCTGGCAGAGTTAATGCGCGGGACAACGGATGTCGACCTGTCCCGCACCCGGGTTTTCAAGGGCGTGGGTATGGCGTGGGAGGACGTGGTGGTGGCGGCACACATCTTCGAGCGCGTCACCGGCGCGGGCTCGTCGGCGGAGGGCGGAAGCGATGGTGGAACTCGACAGTGACGGCGCGGCCGGACTCGGCGGGTTCACCGTGCCGAACGTCGGATCGCGCGTCAGCCTGCGGCAGCAGGTCACCGAGGTGCTGCGCGGCGCCGTGATCACCGGTGCCATGCGGCCGGGGGAGCTGTTCTCCGCCCCGATGCTCGCGGAGAAGTTCGGGGTCTCGGCCACCCCGGTGCGCGAGGCGATGCTCGATCTGGTCAAGGAAGGCCTGATCGATGTGGTGCGCAACAAGGGCTTCCGCGTCACGGAGCTCAGCGACGGGCAGCTCGACGACATGACGGCGCTGCGCATGCTCATCGAAGTGCCGACGGTGGTCGACATCGCCACGCGCTACACGCCGGACTGGGGCGGCACCATCGCGGAGCTGCGCACCGTGGCGGACCGGATCGTCCGACATGCGCAGAAGCAGGACCTGATCGCCTACATCGAATCCGACCGACAGTTCCACCTGACGCTGCTGGGCCTGGCCGGGAACTCCGAACTCGTTGCGGTGGTGGGGAATCTGCGCGCGCGGAGCCGGCTGTACGGGCTGCGCGAACTGGCCGAGGAGGGCACGCTGCCCCGGTCCGCCGCCGAGCACGCCGAGCTGCTGGACCTGATCGTGGCCAAGGACGCGGACGCCGCCGGGGAGTTGATGCGGTAT
Organism: uncultured Actinomycetes bacterium; assembly: GCA_964539345.1. Lineage (GTDB taxonomy): Bacteria > Actinomycetota > Actinomycetes > Mycobacteriales > Nakamurellaceae > Nakamurella. Next base: position 1,618 of record CAZIIX010000206.1, read on the forward strand.
CACATCAACCACGTGCGGGGAGTCTGGGCGGGCCGGGCCGA
>CAZIIX010000206.1:1758-2999 GCA_964539345.1 uncultured Actinomycetes bacterium
CGCGACCAAGATCAACTCGACCTGCGAAAACGCCGAGCCTCGCTCATTGAGAGCTCGGCTTTCAGCGCCTCCGACGCGGGAGGCCGCCGGATCCCGCCGGACGCCGCGTCTCCGACGCAGTGCGGCGGGCGCGAACTGTGGGTAAGGTCCCGGCCATGGCCGGTCTGACTGACGTACAGAACGCGATCTACCTCGGCGGCGCGGCGGGAACCCGGCCCGCGGTCCCGATCGCCCCGGACGCGTTGCGCGACGCCGCGCAGCACGCGATCCCGCCCGAGGCCTTCGACTACCTGGACGGCGGCGCCGGCGGTGAGCACACCATGGCGGCGAACCGGGCGGCGTTCGACCGCTACGGCATCACCCAGCGCATGCTCACCGGGCTCGCCGAGCGCGACCTGGCCACGTCGGTCGTCGGGCAGACGATGCCCTACCCGGTGCTGGCCGGCCCGCTCGGCGTGCTCGACATCGTGCACCCGGACGGCGAATCCGCCGTCGCCCGGGCCTGCGCCGACCTGGGTATGACGATGGTCCTGTCCACCCAATCGTCCACCGACCTGGAGACGATCGCGGCCATCGGCGGGCCCCGCTGGTACCAGCTGTACTGGCCGAACGTGCCCGATCTCGCCGACTCGCTGATCGGGCGCGCCGAGGCCGCCGGGTACACCGCGCTGGTGGTCACGGTCGACACCCCGATGCTCGGCTGGCGCGCGCGGGACCTGGGTCGCGCCTACCTCCCCTTCCTGGCCGGCCACGGCATCGCCAACTACACCTCGGACCCGGTGTTCCGCTCCCTCCTCCCCGCGACCGAGACCGCCGAGCAGGCCGCGATGGCCGCGGTGCAGACGTTCGTGTCGGTGTTCGGCACCCTGTCCCTGACCTACGAGTCCCTCGCGGACCTCTGCGCGCGCACCCGCCTGCCGGTCCTCGTCAAGGGCATCGTGCATCCCGACGACGCGCTGGCCGCGGCGAACGCGGGCGCGGCCGGGGTGATCGTGTCCAACCACGGCGGGCGCCAGGTCGACCGCGCGCGCGGCGCGCTGGACTGCCTGCCCGATGTGGTGGCGGCCGTCGGCGGCGACTTCGACGTGCTGTTCGACTCGGGAATCCGCTCCGGTGCGGACATCGCCATCGCGCTGGCGCTCGGCGCGCGCGCCGTGCTGATCGGGCGCCCCTATGGCTACGGTCTGGCGGCCGCCGGCCAGGCGGGTGTCACGGCGGTGCTGTCCGGGCTGCTCGCGGAG
>CAZIIX010000206.1:3099-5031 GCA_964539345.1 uncultured Actinomycetes bacterium
CGGCCCTGCGACCCAATTCACAATGAGCAATTTTGCGCATTGCGCAAGCGATGCGTACCGTGGGTGCCATGACGATCGATGGCACCGGGATCGCGCCGCGCGACGCGGTGGACCCGGACGCGGACTCCGCCGGGCTCCGGGAGCGCAAGAAGGACGCCACCCGCCGGGCGCTGGCCGAACGCGCGCTCGAGCTCGCCGTCGAACGCGGCTACCACGGCTTCACGATCGCCGACCTGGTCGCGGCGGTGGGAGTCTCGCGCCGCACGTTCTCCAACTACTTCACCGGCAAGGCGGACTGCATCTCGGCCGTGACCGACGGCTGGCTCGACGACGTGCTGGACGCGATCCGCGAGGCCGACGGTGACGCCAGCCTGTTCGACGTCATGCGCACCGGGCTGATGGCCGTCGCGCGCCAGGGCACCGAGCGATGGGGAGCGCTGGAGTCGCTCATCGATGCCGAACCCGAGCTCGCCGCCCGGGCGCTGGCCCGGGACGAGGACGTCGCCGAACTCGTCTGCACCGAAGTGGCCGCCCGCACCGGCCGGGACACGAATGACATTCGCGTGCGACTGCTCGCCAGCTACGCCGTCACAGCCGGCCGGGAGGTCATGTCGCGGTGGACGTCCTCGGACAGTTCACGTTCCAATGAGGAACTCGCCAGGCTGCTCGAGGCGGCCTTCTCCATCCTCGATCCCACGGCGCTGCTGCTCGCGCCGGCCCCCACCACGAGTAGCACCCCATAATCCCATCCCGACCCGCGCCGACCACGAACCACCGGTCGGTGGACCCCGTTCGCCCACAGAAGGTACTCATGGCTCGTTTCCTTTACCGCATCGGACGTTTCGCCGCCCGCCGTCGCTGGGCCTTGCTGTCCGTGTGGATCGCGGCGCTCATCGGACTCGGCGGTGCCGCGGTCGGCTTCTCCGGGACCATGACGGACTCGTTCACCATTCCCGGCACGCCCGCGCAGCAGGCCATGGACCAGCTGTCCAAGGCGATGCCGGCCGCCGGCGGCGCGACCGGACGTCTGGTGTTCCAGGCTCCGGAGGGGCACACCATCACCGAGCCCGAGTACCAGACCGCGATCAACGAGGTACTCGCGGAGACCGCGCAATTGCCATCCGTCACCGGGGTCCTCGACCCGGCGCAGACGGGCGCGATCTCGCCCGACGGCCACCTCGCGATGGCCGAGATCACGTTCGCCGGGCAGATCACCGAGGTGCCGGAGTCGACCCAGAACGCCATCGAGCGGATCGCCACGAAGTACTCCGTGGACGGACTCGACATCGACCGCTCCGGCGCGGCGGTCACACAGACCCCGGCCATCGGCTCCACCGAGGCGCTCGGCGTGATCGTCGCGCTGGTCGTCCTGCTGATCACGTTCGGATCGGTCGTCGCCGCGGGTCTACCGCTGGTCACCGCGCTGATCGGAGTCGGCGTCGGCATGGCCGGCATCCTGCTCGTCTCCGGGTTCGTCGACATGTCCAGCACTGCGCCGATCCTCGCGCTGATGCTGGGTCTGGCCGTGGGTATCGACTATGCGCTGTTCATCGTGAACCGACATCGCCGACAGCTGCGCGAGGGCATGGACGTCGACGAGTCGATCGGCCGGGCCGTCGGCACCTCGGGGTCTGCCGTCGTGTTCGCCGGGCTCACCGTGGTGATCGCGCTCGCCGCGCTGTCCGTGGTGGGCATCCCGTTCCTGACGGTGATGGGTATCGCGGCAGCGGCGACCGTCGTCATGGCCGTCCTCATCGCGATCACGCTGGTACCCGCACTGCTGCGGTTCGCCGGACACCGGGTGTTGCGCCGCAAGGACCGGACGCCGCCGGCGCCGACGACCACCGCACCCGCATCCGAACCCGCACCCGAACCCGCACCCCGCCAACGGTGGGGCAGCCTGGTGACCAAGCGGCCGATCGTCATGAGCAT
>CAZIIX010000207.1:0-5027 GCA_964539345.1 uncultured Actinomycetes bacterium
CGCCCCGGCCGTGCGGTTCCGTCGGTGGTCACGCCAGCGCTGCCGGATGCGGAACGCGACCATCACCAGCAGCAGCCCGCCGGCGACCAGCATGAGCACCAGCGTCAGCGCCCCGTAGGCGCGCGAGGTGATCGTCAGCGGCACCTGCGTGCCCCACGGCGAGCCGTCCGGCCCGACGAGCTGCGCGTAGACGGTGAACGTCCCTGATCGCGACACCTCCGACTCCAGTTTCACCGGCGCGGTCCGCGGCCCGGACGGAATGACGATACGTCCCGGGTTGGTGATCTCCAGGCCGGCGCGGTCCCCGCCCAGGATCGCGATGGAGATGCGCACCCGGTACGGCAGCGTGTTCTGCACGCTCAGCAGCAGCGGTGCCGACGAGGAGGCGAGCGTATAGCTGCTGGTACTGGCGCGGATATGGACTCCGTCATACAAGGATTGGATGGTCGAGATGACGGTGCTGCGCACGGCGAGATCGGGTTGCTCGACGCCGCGCCAGGACGCCGACCACGCGCCGAGGAGCGATTCGGACAGGGGGTTCAGGATGGTCGCCGGGTCCTCGCCGTCCGGTCCGTCGCCGGGGGACAGCGCCTGACCGAGCAGGCCGATGCTGTCGGTCAGCTGCTGCACGGCGGTGAGGTAGCGGGTGGGGAGTTCGGCTTTCCGGGCCTCGTTGGGGTATTCGAGCGTGCCGGTGCCCGCGGGTGACGATCCGGGTATGACGATGTCGTCGATCGGCGCGCCGGCGGCCAGCTGCACCGAGCTCAGTCCGTGCAGGAGGGCGCTGAGGACGGACAGGCCGCGTGCGTCCGGTGCCCAGGTCCGGCTGGGCGCGATGATCATGGGCGTCCCGGTGCCCTGCGACTGCTGCTGCGCCAGCAGTGCGACCAGCGCGTTGAGCGTCGTCGCCCAGTCCTTCGGGGTGCCGTTGCTGGCGACCGTGGCGAAGTCGTCCGCCCAGCCGGCGCCGCTGACCAGCATGGGGGTCGGGACGTCGTCGATGGTGACGTCGACCAGCCCGTGTGCGGTGGAGCCGGAGGTCTTCAGTGCGCCGCGGGAGAGCACCGCGGAGGTGTAGCCGAGATCCTGCAGCACGGACCAGGTTTGGGTATTCAGCGCGCCGCCGGGCGGGTAGGCGATGTCGGTGATGAGGTGCACCGGGCCGGTCGGTGCGGGGTTCGTGGCGGTGGCGGAGCCGGTGCCTGCCACAGTGCCGGAGGTGTCGGTGGTGGCGTCCGGTCCGGGGTTGGTGGAGCTGCTTGTGCCGGCGGGACCCGTGCTGCTATCGGTGCTCCCGGCCCCGGAGGTGGTGGAATCGCTCGTGCCGGTGTCGCCGGGTGTGGCTGTCCCGCCCGTCGTCCCCGTGCCGCGCGTCGTCCCTGTGCCGCCATTCGTTCCGTCGGATCCGGTCGCCCCGTCGGCGCCTGTCGTCCCGGTGGGTCCGGTGGGTCCGGTCGCCGCGGTGGTGTCCCCGGCCAGGGGTGCGGTGAGGACGCGGCTGGCGATCGCGCGCCCGCGGTAGACCGCCGTGGCGACCTCGGTGAGCAGCCCGGAGCGGGCCATGGCGACGACGTCGGCGTCCCCGTAGGGCAGCACGAGCACCGGATAGGTGCGGGCCAGCGTGCGCAGGTGCTCGAGGAACAGCTCGGCGGCGGCCGAGCCCGTGCCCGCCACGGTGCCGGCCGGCGGTGGACCGCTCGCGGTCGGTGCGGTGGTGCCGGTGGCCCCCGTGCCGGATCCGGAGGTGGCGGTGGCCCCCGTGCCGGAGCCGGCGGTATCGGTGGAACCCCCGTCGTTACCGCCGGTGGGCGCCTCCCCCCCGGTCGGCTGACTCTCGTCGCCTGGCGGCTCCGCACCGTTGCCGGTCGACTCGGCGCCGTTGCCGGTCGACGGTCCCGCGGTGGTGGTCGCGTCGGCGCCCTGGTCCGAGGTGCCCGCCCCGGGACCCGGCTCGCCCGACGTCTGCCCGGAGGTGTCGCCCGACGTCTCACCCGGCGCCCCGCCCGATCCCCCGCCCGACGTGTCGCCGGACATAGTGCCCGACGTCTCGCCGGGCGAACCCTCCGGGGCCTCGGAATCGGTGTTGGTGCCGGGCTCGCCGCTGGTCGTCTCACCGTTCCCCTCGTCCCGGAGCAGTTGTTCGGAGGTGAGCGCGCCGCGGGAGGTGTTCGGATCGGCGAGTACCCAGTAGCCGCGACTCATCCGGTCCAGCTCGTCGAGGAGCATGGGGTCGACGACGAGCGTCACCGCGTCCGGCGCCGCGCCGGAGCGGGTGAGGGTGTCCAGCAACGTGTGCAGGCGTCCGCCGGGCGAGATCGACGCCGCCAGGTCGTCGTTGGCGAACACGCCCCCGACGGCCCGGTGCGGTACGTCGACGATCGGATAGAGCAGGTTGAACGCCGCCGGGGGGTGTGTCGGCTCGCCCGACGTGGCGGGATGCTGGTGCCCCCCGGGCTCGGGCCCCTCGGACTCAGGCCCCTCGGTCGGCTCGTCGTCCACCGGCAGCACCGCCCGCGGGACGGACTGCACGACCAACAGCACATGCAGCTCGCCGACCCGTGCCCGTTTCGGTCCGTCCGGCAGCTCGACGGTGCCGTTGATATTGACCATCACCGGGTAGATCCCGGGGGTGTCGATGGCCAGGCTGGAGGCGACATCGCCGGCGATCGGGGCGCTGACCGCGAATGTCGCGGACGCGCCCGGTGCGAGCCTTCCGGGCAGATCGGTGAAGCCCTCATTGATCACTGCCACCGGCTGTGTGGGCTCGTCGACCTCGGCCCGGATCTCCTTCGCGCTGGTCAGGGCGGTGCCGCGTTGGAACTTGTAGCCGAGTTCGCTGATCGGGTCCTTCGTCGTGTTCGTGTATCTCCCGGTGAGGTCGAACGTCTTCGGTCCGCCCTCGGTCGCCACCAGGGGGCTGAATCCCGACAGCTCGAAGGACAACGCCGCGCCGAACTCGCCCAGCGGGGCGGCGCGGGCGGGGATCGATGGCAGGCCCAGCAGTCCGACGAGGAGGCAGCCCAGCAGGATCGTCATACCTACTCGGCGGAAACCCGCGGACGGGGCTGCGCCGCGGCGGCATGCCGCTGTTGCGCCGCGACGATACAACGCGGTCCGGACAGAGCTCACTCGACGCCCGCTAGTAGCTGGGCGCCGCGCCGGACGAGGCGACGCTCGGCCGGGTAGCCCAGGATGTGCGGCAGGCGCTGGAGTGGCACCCAGGCGACCTCGGTGACCTCGACGTCGGCGTCACTGAGCTCGCCGCCGACCGCCGTCATGAGGAAGTGGTGCACCTGCTTGTGGATGCGTCGCCTGCCGGAATTGAAGCTGTACCTCAGGCTGCCCAGCGGCGCGGTGATCTCGGCGATGATGCCCGTCTCCTCCGCCACTTCGCGCACCGCGGCCTGTTCGATCGTCTCGCCGGGTTCGACGTGGCCCTTGGGCAGCGACCATTGCAGCCGTCCGGCCCGGTTGATCCGCCCGATGACCGCCACCGCCGCGGAGCCGTCGATGACACGCACCGCCATCCCACCGGCGGAGGTTTCGTGGACGCGGGCGGGCATGCGTCGATGGTAGTGCGCCGCGCGGGGGAAGGCGGGATGCCGCCGGGCCCCGTGCCGCGGCGACCGTGGTGGTGTCCTGCGGCGGCCGACCGCCGCGCCGTCCGGCGCTGACTGTGTGCCGCGCGGGGGAAGGCGCGACGCCGCTAGGCGAGCACGCTGAGCCGAATCGTCTCCGGCATGTTCTCCAGCTTGTCGATGATCGCTGCCGGCGGTGCCTCGGTGGTGTCGATCGCCGCGTAGCCGACCTCGCCCACCGTGGAGAGTTGCTGCGACTCGATATTGACGCCGTGCTCGGCGAGCAGCCCGTTGATGGTGGCCAGCACCCCGGGCACATTGCGGTGGATGTGCACCAGCCGGTGGTGGCCCTCCAGGTCGCCCAGTGGCAGCGGCGGCAGGTTGACGCTCAGGGAGGTGCGGCCGCGGGCGGCGTAGTCGCGCAGTTTGCCGGCCACGAAGTTGCCGATGTGCCGCTGCGCCTCCTCGGTGCTGCCGCCGATGTGCGGCGTAAGGATGACGTTGGGCAGGCCGAGCAGCTCGGACTCGAACGGGTCGCCGTGCTTCTTCGGTTCGCGAGGGAACACGTCGATGGCGGCGCCGGCCAGGTGCCCGGATTGGATGTGGTCGCGCAGCGCGCCGTGGTCGACGACGAAGCCGCGCGAGAGGTTGAGGAAGATCGCGCCGTCCTTCATCCGCGCAAACTCGCTCTCGCCGAACAGGTCCCGGTTGGTGGGGCGCCCGTCCACGTGCAGCGTGACCACGTCGACCTTCTCCAGCAGCTCCGCCATCGAGCCGCAGCGATGGGCCGTGCCGAGTGCCAGCTTCTCGGCGGAATCGTAGAAATACACCGTCATACCCAGGGCTTCGGCGATGACGGAGAGCTGGGAGCCGATGTTTCCGTAGCCGACGATGCCCAGGCTGCGGCCGCGCACCTCATGTGACCCGGTGGCCGACTTGGTCCACACGCCGCTGTGCATCGCGTCGTTCTGCACCGTCAGCCGGCGGGTCAGCGCGATGATCTCGGCGATCGCGATCTCCACCACGCTGCGGGTGTTGGAGTAGGGGGCGTTGAACGCGGCGATGCCTCGCTCGGCGGCCGCGGGCAGGTCGATCTGGTTGGTGCCGATGCAGAATGCGCCGATCGCGAGCAGACTCGGGGAATTCTCCAGCACCTCGGCGGAGACGGTGGTGCCGGAGCGGATGCCGAGCAGCTCCACCCCGTCCAGCGCCTTGATCAGCTCGTCCGACGGGAGGGCGTGATCGAGCAGGGTGACGTCGTGACCGGCGCGGGTCAGGACGGTGACGGCGTCCGGGTGGATGTTTTCCAGGAGCAGTGCGCGCACGCGGATCTTCTTCCAGGTGAGGCTTGTTTGGCTGTGGATGTGGACCGACGCGTGTGGTGCGGCGCCCGCCACCTGCGGTTCCCAGGATAGACGCCGGGTTCGGGCGGTTCGCGTGCGGGCGGTG
>CAZIIX010000208.1:0-2512 GCA_964539345.1 uncultured Actinomycetes bacterium
ATGGCTTTCACGCCGGCGTCGATCAGCACCTGGGGCCCGTCGGCGAACGGGAAGAACGCGTCCGAGGCGGCCACGGATCCGGCGGCGCGGTCGCCGGCGCGGGTGACGGCCAGCTTGCACGAGTCGACGCGGTTGACCTGCCCCATGCCGATGCCCACGCTGGCCGCACCGGAGGCCAACAGGATGGCGTTGGACTTCACCGAGCGGCACGCCCGCCAGGCGAACGCCAGGTCGGCCAGGGTGTCCTCGTCGGCCGGTGCGCCGGCGGCCAGTGTCCACGCCGCCGGATCGTCGCCGGGCGCGTCGAGCCGGTCGACGGTCTGGGTCAGCACCCCGCCGGAGATGTGCCGCCACGCCCAGGAATCGGCGGGCGTATCGGCCGGCATGCGCAGGATCCGAATGTTCTTCTTGCGGGTCAGCACGGCCAGCGCATCGTCGGCGAAGTCGGGGGCGAGCACCACCTCCGTGAAGACGTCGGCGATCTGCTCGGCGAGCGCCAGGGTCACCGGCCGGTTGACGGCGATGACGCCGCCGAACGCGGACACCGGGTCGCAGGCCAGCGCGCGCCGGTGGGCGTCGGCCACGGCATCGTCGTCGCCGCCGGGTGCGACGGCGATACCGCAGGGGTTCGCGTGCTTCATGATGGCCACGGCCGGGTCGGCGAACGCGGTCGCGGTCTGCCAGGCCGCGTCGGTGTCGACGTAGTTGTTGTAACTCATCTCCTTGCCGTGCAGCTGGGTGGCGGTGGCCAGGCCGCCGCTGCCGTGCCGGTACAACGCGGCCTGCTGGTGCGGGTTCTCGCCGTAGCGCAGCACCGCGGAGCGCTCCCACGTGGCGCCGATCCATTCCGGCCAGCCGCCCTGGGCGGGCACCACTGCCGTGTTCATCCAGCCGGCGACCGCCACGTCGTAACTGGCCGTGTGTTCGAAGGCGCGCGCGGCCAGGGCGCGGCGCTGCGCCAGGGTGAACCCGCCGGCGCGGACCGCCTCCAGGGCTGCGTCATACCCGGCCGGATCGACCACCACGGCCACGCTCGCGTGGTTCTTCGCACCGGCTCGGATCATCGACGGACCGCCGATGTCGATCTGCTCGACGCACTCGTCGACGCCGGCCCCCGAGGCGACCGTCTCGGCGAACGGGTACAGGTTCGAGACCACCAGATCGAACGGCTCGATGCCGTGCGAGGCAAGGGATTCCAGGTGCGCGGGGTTGCGGGTGTCGGCCAGCAGGCCGCCGTGAACCGTCGGGTGCAGCGTCTTGACCCGCCCGTCCAGGATCTCCGGGAAACCGGTCACTTCCTCGACGGGTGAGACCGGCAGCCCCGCCTCGGCGATCATCGTCGCGGTGCGCCCGGTGGACACGATCGACACGCCGGCATCGACCAGGCCGCGGGCGAGGTCGACGATTCCGGTCTTGTCGTAGACGGAGACCAGTGCTCGCCGGATCGGGCGTCGCTGCTCCGGGTCGTCGTCGCGTCCGTGCGCGGCGTGGCCGCCTACCGCTGGCTGCTCCGTCGTCATGGGATCGTTACCGTCCTTCCGCTGATCGTCCAACCCGCGCGCGCCATCCGTCCGATCGCGTCGACCAGTTGCGCGCGTTCTGCCGTCTTGATGCGTTCGGTGAGGGTCTCGACGGTGTCGTCGCCGTCCACCGGCACCGCCACCTGGGCCACGATCGGGCCGGTGTCGACGCCGCCGTCCACCACGAACAGGGTGGCGCCGGCGATCTTCACGCCGTAGGCCAGGGCGTCGGCGGGGCCGTTCATCCCGGCGAACGCAGGCAGCAGCGAGTTGTGCGTATTGAGGAACCGCCCCGCGAACTCGCGCAGGAAGGTAGGCCCGACAAGCTTCAGGAATCCGGCGGAAACGACCAGGTCCGGGCGATGCGCGGCGACCTGCTCGGTGAGGGCGGCGTCCCAAGCGGAGCGGTCGTCGAAGTCCCGCACGCGTCGGACGAAGGTGGGGATGTCCCGCTCGGCGGCCAGCGTCAGGCCCGCGGCCGTGCTGCGATCCGCGCCGACGGCGACCACCGACACCGGATAGTCGCGACCGTCGCTGGCGGTGAGCAGCGCGGCGAGGTTGGAGCCGCCCCCGGAGATCAGCACGACGACGCGCAGCGGTGTGGCTCCATCACGACGGACGGTGACGGTGTCGGTCAACTCGTCTCCCTGGGCCGGCGGGCGCTCGCGGGATCGGTCGGATCCCGTGCGCGTGGTGCGGATTTCAGCGTAGAGGGGCCGATCGGCCGCACGTCACGGGGCCCGCAGCGTGGCACTGCGCGGTCGGCGGGGGCCGCGCCGAGTTGCTATGACGAGGTATCGCGCGGCTGCGCCCGGTCCGCAGCGGCGGTGTCCGTCGGTTCGTCCTGCGGTTCGGCGCGGTCCTCGGCGACAGGTTCGTCGCTGTCGCGCTCGCCGTCCTGGTCGGCGTCGTCCTCGGACCGCTCGTCGGAGGCACCCTCCGACCCGCCTGTTGGGGGGACCTCGTCGGTCTCCGCGTCGGAGGTGACCGGC
>CAZIIX010000208.1:2612-4996 GCA_964539345.1 uncultured Actinomycetes bacterium
CCCGCGAGCAGCCCGCCGGTGAGCAGGGCGGGAGCGCCGGTCGCCGCCCAGTCACCGCCGGCCACTCCCCCGGCCGCGACCGCCGCCAGACCCGCCGCCAGCAACCCGGCCGTCAGCGCGCCCGCGGCCACGGCCAGCAGTCGCTCGCTGCGGGTGGGATTGTCACGGACGATGCGCCATGCCATCAGGCCCGCGGTGAGCACGGGGACGAGGAAGACGAGCCACGCGGAGGGCGCCGGGGGCCCGGCGGGAATGGCGGCGAGAAGGGGGACAGCGGGGAGGTCGGCCGTATGCACCGCGAGCGGTGAGACGTGTGCCGCACCGAGATCGAATCCGGCACCCGTGACGTACCCGACCGCGCCGATGGCAGCATTCGGCAGCAGCAACAGGCACAGGATCAGCACGCCCAGTCCGTCGCCGGCCGAGTCCGCCAGCAGCGAGGTGATGGCCGTCGCATCCGAGAACGACACCACCAGGCCGACGGCGACCAGTGCAGACCCTGCTGCCAGCACCAGACAGATCGCACCCACCGCCGAACGCAGCCCCGACTGCAACCAGCCGGGTGCCTGCCGACGCCACCAGCCGCGCCAGGCCGTGCGATGCCACCCCAGCGCGAGGAGCACTCCGACACCCGCCACGCACAGCGGGGCAAGGAGACCGGGCCGCACCGTGCCGGGGACGGCGAACAGTGCCGTCGCGACGTCGGCGCACAGCGCGTAGGCGACGGCGAAGACGGAGGCATGCAGCGCCTCCAGGACGCGGCCGTGCACCACGCGGGCGCGGCCGGCGGACGATGCCACCACGCCGACCAGCACCAGGGTGAGCATCAACGGGTGGATGGTCACCGCCGTATCGCCGACCGACACCGGCAGGAAGTTCGCCGCGGCGAACGCGGTCACCCCGCCGCGCACCAACTCGCCGGCGTCCGCCTCGGTGGACGGCATGACGGCCCAGAGCACCAGGGCCACGCCACCGCACAGCAGCAGCCCCGCGATGACCGCGGCGGCTGCCCGCCACGCGGCCGACACGACCGTCGCCGTCACGGCGGCCGTGGTGAGCATGTTGTGCCGCAGCCGACTGCGCGCCGGCCGCGCCAACGTCGGCGACGAAACGGGCGCGGACACAGGCATATCGCTCACTCTCACACGCGTCCCCGGCAGCTGCCGGAAGGCGCGCCGACCCGCCCGTGCCGACACCGACGGCTCCGGTGACCGTGCCGGATCACTGGCCCGCCGTCGCGCCCAGCCGACGGGTATGACGGCCCGCGCCGATCCGCGGAGGGCGTGGGGGGTGTGGCCCTACTGGGCGGGAGGCATCGGCCCGCTGGGAGGGCTCGCCGGCGGCACACCGCCGCCGTAGCCGCCGGACGGCGGTCCTGCCGGTTGACCGGTCTGGGCCGGACGGGCCGGGCCGGGCTGCCCCGGATAGCCCTGGCCGCCATGCTGCTGTCCCGGATGCGGCTGGCCGGCCGCGCCCGCTGCCGGGTAGCCCCAGGACGCCTGGCCCTGGTGACCGGCCGGCGCGGACGGCTTGACCATGCCGGCGCCGATCAGCCAGGCGAACACCGCGGCAGCCGCCTGCAGGAGCCCGAAGATCAGCAGCAGGATCATCCCGACACCCTTGCCGCCGGTCGTCATGATCAGCACGAACAGCTGCACGAGCGCGCCGGCGACGGATGCCGCGGCCACCGGGTAGGCGTAGGACCGTCCCCCGGGCAGCATCGGCCCGAGCGCGAGCAGACCGGCGGCGAGCAGGATCACGATCGATGCGGTCGCCGGGCTGGAGAACACCGCGATCGATCCGTAATCACTCGACGAGGCGGGCAGGAAGCCCCAGATGAAGTTCAGCAGCGCGAGCCCGGCGATCCCGAGGGCCAGGTTCTTGCCCATGTCGGCGGGCGACCGCGGCTCGGCAGGGGCCGGCGCCTGCCACTGCGGGCCGCCACCGTGCGGCGGCTGCCCGGGATGCCCCTGCGGACCCGGCGCGGCTCCGGGCCACTGCGGGCCGCCGGCGGGCGGATATTGTCCAGCGCCGCCCGGACCGGGGGCACCACCGGGAGGGGGACTGTACGGACCGCTCATCTCCTGGATCACCTCGTCTCGCAAAGGGACGCGACCCGACGGGGCCGCGCTGCCAAACCTACCTGCTACCGGGAGCCCGGAGCGCCACGGTGCACCCGGACCGTGTTGGTGCCGCGCGGCATCCCGGTCGAGTGACGTGGCCCGCCGCGAGGCGCGACCGAGCGCTCAGCGGAGCGCGTCGCGCAGCAACTGGGCGGTCTCGCTGGGGGTCTTGCCCACGCGCACGCCAGCGGCCTCCAGGGCCTCCTTCTTCGCCTGCGCGGTGCCGGACGATCCGGAGACGATCGCGCCGGCGTGGCCCAT
>CAZIIX010000209.1:0-4995 GCA_964539345.1 uncultured Actinomycetes bacterium
GCACGAGTCAGCGGCCCGGTTCGCGCGGTCGGCCTACTCCGCGCCGCCGGATGCGGGAGCCGGGTCCGGCCCGGAGGGTCCGCTGGGCAGCGCCGGTGTTCCGTGACGCCGCCGCCGGACCACCCAGATGACGGCGATGGCCACGATCGCGATCAGCGGCAGCCACGGCAGGATCGCGCCGACGAACGCAGCAACGCCGGAGCCGAACGACTTCAGCGCGTTCCAGCCACCGGTCAGCCCGGCCATGAAACGGCTCTGATCCTCGTGCTGAGCAACGGTCAGGTTCGACTCGACCGCGGCGGTGATCGTCGCCGTGATCGTGGACAGCGCCACCTGCCCCTTCAACGCCGCCTGCCGGTTCTGCAGCGATTCGAGATCGGCTTCCCGCGAGGACAGCTCGGACTCGATGGCGATCACGTCGGAGATCTTCTCCGCCTGGGAGAGCATCGCCCGGATGCGCTTGACCGAAGCGGTCATGCTCTCCACCCGGCTCTTGACGTCGATCATCTCGTCGGTGACGTCCTTGGTCGATTCGGTCCGTGACGTCACGTCGCCGATATCGCTCAGTCCGCTCATGACGGTGTCGTAGGACGCGCTCGGCACGCGCATCGTCACACTCACCGTGGCGCCGCTACCGTCCGACGCGGAGACATAGCCGCCACTTCCGGTCGCCAGTGCCCGCACTTTCACGGCCGCGTCGGAGGCCGCATCGGCGAGCGCCGCCTTGGTCGCCTTCCGATCCTCGTCCCCGTGCTCGTCCTCGACGGCGTCCACGGCGAGCCTCAGGGCCACGCTGGCCGTGCGAATGATCTGCCGATCATCGACGATGGCCAGATTGTCGTTCGATGAGCCACCGTCGCCCAGCGATCCCGAGCCGTCGGCGGATCCGCCGGAGTCGTCATTCGGCGCCGCTGCCTGCGGCGCCGCGGCGTCCCCGGCGGCCTCCCGCTGGTCGGCATCTGCCATCGAATGCGCACCCGCGTCCGACGCCATCTCGCCGCCGGCCGCGTCCTGAGCAACAGTGGATGACGCGGTCGATGCGCTGGACGAGCATCCCGCCAGTACCAGTGGCACCGCGACGGTCGCCGCGGCGAGCCACGCGATCCAACGACGGCGTCGCGGCATGCCGTGATGTCGGCGTTCCGCGCCCCGATCCGGCGTTCGTGTCCGGCCTGCGACTCCGCCCATGACTGTCCTCCCGTCGGTCCGGGCCGAGTGGCGGCCCCTTGTGCGTATGACGGAGCCACCGGTGCGACGGGATGCATGGAAGGAGGTCACGATTCGGCATCGGCGGCGCTGCTAGTCCAGCAGGTACCGCAGGAAACCGTCCGGCTCGCGGAGGAACGAGCGCCACCGCTGCACCATTTCCACGTCCTCCCAGACGGTTTCGCGCCATCCCCAGTCGCCCAGCTCGATCACGGTCGCACCGGGCAGTGCGGCGATCAGCGGCGAATGGGTGGCCACGATCACCTGGCTACCCTCAGCGCGCACCGTGTCCAGCAGCGAGACGAGGGCCAGGCATGACGTGAAGGAGAGTGCCGACTCCGGCTCGTCCAGGAAGTACACACCGCAGTCGTTGAAGCGTTCACGAAGCACAGCGAGGAATCCCTCGCCGTGGCTGCGCGCCAGCAGCGGCCGCCCGTCCCAGCTCCGCTCGCTCGTGCCCGAGTTCCGGTCCCGGGCGGCCAGGTACGAGTGCATGGCCTCGGCGCGCAGGAAGAACCCGGCCCGCGAGGCCATCGGGGCGGTGTGCAGGGCCAGCCACCGCTCGAGCGGCGACTCATCGCCGGTCCGGGTGGGGCCGACGAGGTCGTTGTCCAGCCGTGGATAGCGCGCCGCGAGCGCCTCGACGATCGTGCTCTTGCCGGAACCGTTCTCCCCCACCAGCACCGTGACGCCCGCCGGCACCTCCCAACCGTCGTCAAGTAACTGCGCCACGGCCGGAATGTCGAACGGCCATTCGTCCGGAGGGTCGGGCATGCCCGCGCGCCGCCGAACGCCGAGCAGGTGCCGCGTCTCGTCGGGCATCACACCCCCTCCCCGTCACTGATGAGCAGCGACCTCGTCATACCTGCGCGTCGCCGGCCGATGCCGTGCGCTACCGGCGATCGCCGACCGTGCCGACCGTTGCCGACCGGTTCCCAGCGCTGGGGCCATCGTCGAACGCGCCGACCGTTCGCGCGCGCCGAGCCTTGCAGATGCCGAATCTAGCCGACCGGCCGCACCCGACCACCCGCATAGCAACTAGAGTTGCCTAATCCTCGATAAGCAACTACAGTTGCTCGCATGACTGCTGATGTTCCGTCCCCGGTCGGCGGGATCGCGGATGACCTGGCCGCGGTCGTGGCGCTGCGCGAACTGGCCGACCATCTCGAGGACTCCGCCGTCGAACGGGCGATGAGCGCAGGCTGGGAATGGACGCAGGTCGCCGAGGCACTGGGCGTCACCCGGCAGGCGGTGCACAAGAAGCACCTCCGCCGTCTGGAGTCCGCCGGAATCCACCTGAGGAGGCGCCGTGGGTGAGCCACTGGAAGTTCAATCCGCCAAGGGGTCGTTGCGGATCACCGTCAGCGCCGCCTTCGTCGAGGCGCAGCGGCGCGGCTCGCCCACGATCGAGGCCGAGGACCTGATGCTGGCCATCGCCGCCGACCGGCGTACGGCGGCCGGAGCGCTGCTCATCGATCAGGGACTGACACATGACGCGATCCTGGCCGCGCTCGCCGGCGAACGCGAGCACGCGCTGCGCGCCGTCGGTGTCGAACCGTGGACACCCGAGCGCCTGGCCGCGACCCGGATCAAACGGCCGGGCTGGGGGCAGAGCGCACGGCAGGCGCTGATGCGTGCACACGGGATGTCCGCGCGGCGAAGGCTCCATGACGACGAGCGCGCTGGTCGGACCGGCGTCGGTGGCAGGCCGAGCGGTCGCGCCGGACGCGGAGGTCATCGACCGCGCATGGACGACATCGACCTGCTACTCGGTATCCTCAGCCTCGACCTCGGCACGGTCCCCCGCGCGCTGGAGCTCGCCGGGTTCGACCGAGACGCGTTGCGCGACACCATCCTCGACCTGGCCGAGCGGCGGCCCGGCTGACACCACCCAGCATCCACGACACACCACGATCACCCACCTCCGCGATGCCCACCGGCGGCGGGCCCGGCCCTCCCCCGGTCGCTATGCCGGCCGACGACGCCGACCCGAGCCCGCGACGCCGACCCTCGCCCGCCCACGACACCGGCCGCATCGCCGAGCGGTGCTCACAGACAGGACAATCATGACCGACCACCTCACCCCGCCTGAACTCGCCATAGAGGCAACGGGTCTCGTCAAGATCTTCGGTACCAACCGTGCCGTGGACGGAGTCGACCTACAGGTCCCCGCTGGCACCATCTACGCCGTCCTGGGCCCCAACGGTGCCGGCAAGACCACCACCATCTCCATGCTCGCCACCCTGTTGAAGCCCGATGGCGGCAGCGCGCGGATCTTCGGCCATGACGTCGCGCGCGAGCCGCACACGGTCCGCGAACTCGTCGGTATCACGGGGCAGTACGCCAGCGTCGACGACGGACTGTCCGGCATCGAGAACCTGATCGTGTTCGGCCGGCTGCTCGGCATGCGGCACCGCGCGGCGAAAACCAAGGGGATGGAACTACTCGAGGCGTTCGACCTGGCAGACGCCGCCAAACGCGCGGTCGGCAAGTACTCCGGCGGCATGCGCCGGCGTCTGGACCTGGCCGCATCGCTGATCGCCCGCCCGCCGCTGATCTTCCTGGACGAGCCGACGACCGGGCTCGACCCCCGCACCCGCGGCCAGATGTGGGAGGTGATCCGCGACCTCGTCACCGCCGGCTCGACGGTGCTGCTGACCACCCAGTACCTCGACGAGGCAGACCAGCTCGCCGACCGCATCGCCGTCATCGATCACGGACGCGTGGTCGCGGAAGGTACGGCCGACGAGCTCAAAGCACTGGTCGGAACGGCGTCGCTACAGCTCGGCCTCGACGAGCCGGATCGGGCAGCCGACGCCATCGCCACGATCGACGAGATCCTCGGCACTGCAGCGACCTTCACACCCGAGGTGTCGAGGCTGACCGCGCCGATGGCCGAACCGGACAAGGTCACCGACCTGCTCGTCGCACTGCGCGAGCGGCAGATCTCGCTGACCGACCTCAGTGTTCAAAAGCCCACCCTGGACGAGGTCTTCCTGACCATCACCGGCAAGGGCATCGAACCCGAAACCGTAACGGAGGACGCCGCATGAGTACCGCAGTCGTGTCCGGCCCGCCCGCCGCCGGCGCCCGGCACCGTGCGCCGCTGGCGGCCACTTGGTCGCAGACGATCACCATGGCCTACCGCGGCCTGCTGAAGATCAAACGCACCCCCGAGCAGTGGGCCGATGTGATCCTGCAGCCGATCCTGTTCACCGCGATGTTCGCCTACATCTTCGGGGGCGCCATCGCCGGCACTGTCGACGACTACCTGCCGCTGCTGATCCCCGGCATCGTGGTGCAGACCGTGATCACCACGTCGATCGTCACCGGGACCCAGCTGCGCGAGGACATGGACAAGGGAGTGTTCGACCGTTTCCGCTCGCTGCCGATCGCCCGGATCGCGCCGCTGAGCGGGGCTCTGCTCACCGACACCATCCGGTACGCGATCGCCACCGGGATGACGTTCTTGGTCGGCGTTCTCGTCGGATGGCGCCCGCAGGGCGGGTGGTGGCTGCTGCTCGGCGCCGCGCTGATGGTCCTCGTGGCGTGGTCCATCAGCTGGATCTGGGCGCTGCTCGGCGTGCTCGCACGCACCACCGGGACGGTGCAAGGGCTCGGCATCATGATCCTGTTCCCGCTGACGTTCCTGTCCAACGCGTTCGTGCCGATCGAGACGATGCCCGGATGGTTGGCGGCATTCGCGCGCATCAACCCGATCTCGCACCTGGTGACCGCGCTGCGCGAGCTGGCGAACCACGGCGCGGTCGGCGCGGACCTGGGGTGGAC
>CAZIIX010000210.1:0-3703 GCA_964539345.1 uncultured Actinomycetes bacterium
GTTCCGAAGATGCCGCCGGTGCCCAGCCCGAACAGCGACTGCACCAGCTGGTAGCCGGCGCCGTTCTTGTCCGCGAACGGGTCCAGCCAGATGCTCACCCGCACCCGCAGGTGCGGCACGAACTGGTAGGCGACCACGGCGCCGGCGGCGAACGCCAGCAGCCCGATGATCAGCCAGGACACCCGTCCGGTGGCCATGTAGACCATGGCCAGCAGCACGCCGAACAGCAGCAGCGCGGTGCCCAGGTCGTTGCCGAGCACCAGCACACCCAGGGACACCACCAGCAGCACCACCAGCGGGCCGAGGTCGCGCAGCCGGGGCAGCACCAGGCCGAGGAACCGCGGGCCGGCGGTGGACAGCAGGGTGCGTTTGGAGGCCAGGAACGCGGCGGCGAACACGATCAGGGTGATCTTGGCGAATTCGCCGGGTTGGATGGACAGCAGCCCGGGGATCTTGATCCAGATCTTGGCGCCGTTGACCTCGCTGAGCGAGCGCGGCAGGGCGGCGGGAATGGCCAGGAAGATCAGCCCGGCGAGCGCCAGCGTGTAGGGGTAGCCCTGCAGCGACGTGTGGTCGCGGATCAGCAGCAGCACGAGCAGGAACAGCACCAGCGAGACGCCGGTCCACAGCAGCTGCATCGGGGCCTGGGCGACCGCGTCCGGGTCCTTGGCGGCCTCGGCCAGGTCGAGCCGGTAGATCATCACCAGGCCGAGCCCGTTGAGCAGCGCGACCAGGGGGAGCAGCAGCGGATCGGCGTACGGGGCGAGCCGGCGCACCACCAGGTGCGCGATCGCGAACACGGCGATGTAGCCGCTGCCGTAGTAGACGAGCTCCAGGTGCAGCGCCAGGCTCTGGTTGAGCTCGACGATCACCAGCGCGGAGGTGACGATGATCCCGGCGAACACCAGCAGCAGCAGCTCGGCGCCGCGCCCGGTGCGCCGCCGGGGGCTCGTCACCGGGCTGCGCCGGCCGGTGGTGGCGGCGCTCACCCGACCACCCGGCAGGTCGAGCCCGGCGAGGCGAACGCGGCCGCCGGCGACGTGTCGTCCGGATCCGGGCAGGGCGGCAGCAGCTTCTCCTCCAGGCGTTCCATCACGTCGCGCGCGTCGGCCAGGCTGTCGGCCTGGATCCCGGCCTTGACCTGGTGCCGGGCGGCCGGCTGCAGGTCGCTGACCTTGATCGGTGTGCACGCCGGGTTGTCCCCGCAGGAGGTCTCCTCGAACGAGGAGAAGCGCAGGCCGAACAGGGACCCGTTGACGCCGCGGAAGATGCCGACCAGGTTCGCCTGGGCGCCGACGAAGTACTGGCTGCGCACCCACAGCGTCGAGGCGGTCAGGCCCACGCCGGCGAGCACCAGGATGGCCAGCGCGAGGGCGAGCCTCTTCTGCCACGCGCGGCGTCGGCTGCGACGGCGGCGCAGCCGGATGCGGTCGGCGGTGCTCAGCGGTCGGTCGGCGGTGCTCGCCTCGCCGGGGGTGGCGGCCGATCGTGCGGTGGCGGGCCGGGCGGTGGCCGGTCCGGTGGCGGTGTCCGACGCGGTGTCGTCGGGTCGGGGCGAACGATCCGCTATGACGGAGGGATCGGGGTCGGGCTCGGCGTCCGGTGCGGCGCCGAAGTCCTCGTCATACTCGTCGTCGAACTCGTCCTCGGCCAGGTCCTCGTCATCGCCGCGGCGCTCGTCGTCGGGGTCGGCCTCGCCCGGGCGGATCAGCCGCGCCTGGCCGCCGGGCTCCTCCGGGATGGGCGGCAGCGGCACGCGCGGCAGTTCGCGGGTCAGATGCGGCATCGGGCCGGTGGAGTCGGGGTCGGCGGCGGGGGCGCCGTTGCTGGACGGGCCACGGGTCGAGTCGCTGGTGGCGACCACGTCCGCGACGATGACGGTCACGTTGTCCGGGCCGCCGGCCAGCAGCGCCAGTTGCACCAGGGTGTCGGCGGCGATGTCCGGGTCGGGGTGGGCCAGCGCGTCGGCGATCGGTTCGGCGTCGACCACCCCGGACAGGCCGTCGCTGCACAGCAGGTAGCGGTCGCCCTCGCGGATCTCCCGGACCGCGGCCGACGGTTCGAGGTCGGAGCCGGTCAGGGCGCGCAGCAACAGGTTTCGCTGCGGATGGGCATGCGCCTGGTCCTCGGTGATGCGCCCCTCGTCGACGAGTGATTGCACGAACGAGTCGTCGTGGGTGAGCTGGTGCAGGACCCCGGCGCGGTAGAGGTAGGCGCGGGAGTCGCCGACGTGGACCATGGCCGCGCGCGCCCCGTCGAAGTACATCGCGGTGACGGTGGTGCCCATGCCCTCCAGGTCCGGGTGCTCGCGGACCATGGTGGCGATGGCCTCGTTGCCGTCGGCGGTGGCGTCGACGAGCCCGGCGATCAGGTCGGGGCCGGGGCGGGTGTCGTCGAGCGGGGCGAACGCGTCGACGACCAGGCGCGAGGCGGTGTCGCCGGCCGCGTGTCCGCCCATGCCGTCGGCGACGACCAGCAGGCGGTCGCCGGCGAACACCGAGTCCTGGTTGGTGGAGCGGATCAGGCCGCGGTCGGTGCGGGCGGCGACCTTGATCAGGTGTGTGGAGCCGTGCGCGGGGATCTCCGCGGTGGGGCGGTCGTCGTCGGCTGCGTCCTCCGCCGGGGGGTTGTTCTGTGCGCCGCCTGCGTCATCCGCCGGGCCGGCCACGTTCGTGCCGCGCGGGTCTGCGCCGTCGGCCGCGTCATGCATGCTCGTGTTGCGCGGGCCCTCGTCACGCGTGTCGGGGTCGCGGCTGCCGCCGTCGCTCATGGGCGGAGCTCCAGCACGCTGCGCCCGATGCGGATGGGCAGCCCGACCGGGACCGGCGTGGTGGCGGTGACCCGGGTGCGGTCGAGATAGGTTCCGTTGGTCGAGCCCAGGTCCTCGACGGCCCACCCGTCACCGTGCTGGATCAACCGGGCGTGCCGGATCGAGGCGTAGTCGTCGTCGAGCACCAGGGTGGAGTCCTCCGCGCGGCCGATCAGGATCGGACCGGTGCCCAGTTGCAGCCGCGTCCCGGCCATGTTCCCCGCGGTGACCACCAGCATCGTGGCGGGCCCGGCCGAGGACGACGTCATGGGCCGCGAGGTGCGGCGTTGCTGCCGGCGCGAGGTGTTCGTCACCCCGATCCGGCCCTCGGAGGCGACCCGCATGTCCGACCGGACCACGCGGATGGCGGCCCAGATGAACAGCCACAGCAGGAGCAGGAACCCCAGCCGGGTCAGTTGCAGAATCAGCGCGGACACGTGGCGGCTCGATCCGTCGCGCTACCGGAGCGTGAACACGACCGTCGAATGCCCGAGCCGGATGACGTCGCCGTCGGCGAGCTGCCAGGTCTGCACGGTCGAGCCGTTGACGGTGGTGCCGTTGGTGGACCCGAGATCGTGCAGCACCACGGTGTGACCGTCGAAGTACAGGTCGGCGTGGCGTCGGGAGACGGAGG
Organism: uncultured Actinomycetes bacterium; assembly: GCA_964539345.1. Lineage (GTDB taxonomy): Bacteria > Actinomycetota > Actinomycetes > Mycobacteriales > Nakamurellaceae > Nakamurella. The sequence goes on from CAZIIX010000210.1 coordinate 3,444, forward strand.
TGTCCGGAATGCGGAAGCTGGAGTCCTGCCCGCGCCCGACGATGTTCGAGCCGTGCTGGAGCTGATAGCTGCGGCCGGTGCCGTCGTCCACGGCGAGCATCGGGGTGGGGCTGGGCGCGGGCGGTGGGGGTGTGGGCTGCTGCGGCTGGGCCTGCTCATAGCCCGGGTATGACGAGGGGTCCGGCGGTGGCCCGTATCCGCCGGGTGCGGCGTATCCGGGCTGGTACTGCTGCCCCTGGTAGGGCTGCTGGTAGGGCTGC
>CAZIIX010000210.1:3803-4947 GCA_964539345.1 uncultured Actinomycetes bacterium
CTGGTAGGGCTGCTGGTAGGGCTGCGGCGGGTACGGCTGCGCGGGGTAGCCCGGCTGCTGGTAACCCTGCTGCTCGTAGCCGGGCTGGGCACCGCTCGGATCGCCGTAGCCGGGTTGCGCGTAGCCCTGCGGGCCGTAACCGGGCTGGCCCTGCCCCTGGTCGGCATAGCCCGGCTGGCCGTAGTACTGCTGGCCGTATCCCTCGTGGCCGTAGCCTTCCTGGCCGTAGCCCGGCTGGTACTGCTGCGCCGGGTATCCGGGCGCCGCGCCGGAAGGGGCGCCGTATCCGGGCTGGCCGTATCCGGGCTGGCCGTATTCGGGCTGGCCGTAGCCCTGCTGCTGGTCGTACGGCGGCTGCGGGGCGGCGCCCTGTTGAGAGCCCTGCTGGTACCCGGACTGCGGGTCGTACTGCTGGTAGCCCTGCTGGTCGTAAGCCGCGTGCTGCTGGCCCTGGTCGGCATAGCCGGCTTGGCCGTATCCGTAGTTCGGAGCCGGATAGCCGGACGGGTCGTAGCCCTGCTGCTGATATCCGGATGGATGGGGCTGCTGCTCGTGACCGGACTGATCGTAGCCCTGCTGGTATCCGGGTTGGTCGTATCCGGGCTGGCCCGGGCCCGACTGTGGGCCCTGCCCGTACGGATCCTGTTCCCGCTGAGGATCGGAGTGCGGCTGCTGGCCAGGCTCCCCGGGGGACTGCGTCATCGGCGTGGCTCCTCTGAATGGTGGGGGGACGGGCGGCGGCGAGCTGTGACGATCAACGTCGGGGTCGACCAGCGAGCGGATGCGGAACTGCCCGGTGTGCAGGACGTCCGACTCCACGAGCGTAACGGCCACGTCGCCGAACGTCTCCCACCCGCGTTCGTCGAGGTAGTCGTCCACCATGTCGGCGAACGCGCGCTGGACCCGATCGACGTCATCCCCGACGTCGGCGCGGTCGGTGCGGCCGAGTTGCACGACGTAGTGGTTGGGTGCGACGGCGTGGTCGCCGCGGTGCTCCACGTTGCGGGCAGCCTCCGACTGGAGGGCCTGGGCGACCTCGGCCGGCTGGACGCTGCCGCCGAACAGCCGCGCGAACGTGTTGCCGACGGCACCCTGCAGGCGGCGTTCGATGCCCTGAAGGACCCCCACCGGTTGCCTCCCTGTC
>CAZIIX010000211.1:0-4854 GCA_964539345.1 uncultured Actinomycetes bacterium
ACCTGCTTGTCCACGATCGCATTGACCGTGAGCTGCTGCTCGCCGACGACGTCGACGCGCTCCACGATCGTGTCGAGCGCCGTCCCGGCGGCCTTGCTGCCGGCCTGGATCGCCTCGATGATTCCGGACACCTCCTCGGTGGCGTTGCGCGACCGTTGCGCCAGGTCCTTGACCTCCTTGGCCACCACGGCGAATCCGGAACCGGCCGCGCCGGCCCGCGTGGCCTCGATGGTGGCGTTGAGCGCCAGCAGTTTGGTCTGCTCGGCGATCGAGGTGATCAGTGCGGTGAATTCCCCGATCCGGGCGCTCGCGTCGTGCAGCTCCGTCACGCTCACGGTCGCCGAGTGGGCCGAGTCGACCACGGCCAGCGTGCTGCTGCGGATGAGGTCGGCGCCGTCGGCGACACTGCTCATCAGGGTGATGAGTTCCTCGACGCCGTCGGAGAGCCGGTCGCTGTGCGCGGTGACCGCGCCCGCAGTGGTTTCCACGTCCGCGCCGAGCCGCCCTGCCTGGTCGACCGATGCCTGCACCCGGGCTCCCGCATGGCGAGGTCCGGACAGGTCGGCGCGGCGTTCGGCCGGATCCGCCAGCACGATGACGTAGCCGATGACACCACCGGCGACACCACCGGCGACGCCACCGGTGGCCACGCGTGCCGGGCCGATGGTTGCCTCGAGGGGCCGTGCGCCGACGGTCAGCGTCAGACGTTGCGGTTCGGTCGCCGCGGCGGCACACACCCGGCGCACCTCGTCCGGGTCACCGTGCAGCTGCGTCAGGCGCACGCCGATCGGGTCGGCCTGCTGCGGCATGGGCTGCTGCATGGGCCCCTCCATGGGCTGCGGCATGGGCCGCTCCATGGGCTGCGGCAGGAGCGGTGCCCCCGCGGTGGCGGCCGGCGCCGCAGCGTGGCGGCCGGGATCGCACCAGCGCGGCCAGCTTGTCCGCGCCAGGTCCGACGCGTGCACCACGGTCAGGTCGAGGTCGCAGACGATCGCGCACACCGGGAGTCCGTCGAGCGCGGCCCGCAGGTGGTCCCGATCCGTCCACGACGAACGCCGGCGTGAGGTGAGAAGCATCGCCATGCCGACATGATCGACTTTTCGCCCGCCGACTTGAGCCGCGCCCGCGCCAGTCTCCACCGGGCCCAGCAGTCCCGGCGGGTCAGCCCCCGCACCCGCCCGGCCGGTCAGCCCTTCGCGCGGGCCGGAGCGTCGGCCCGGGCCACCAGGAACGCGGCCAGTGCGCCGGAGAGCGCGCCGAACAGGTGTCCCTGCCAGGAGATGCCCTCCCGGCCCGGCAGCAGACCCCAGAAGATCCCGCCCCACAGCGCGAGCAGGATCACCCCGAGCACGATCTGGCCCAGATGACGGGCGAAGAACCCGCGCAGCACCAGGAAGGACAGCCACCCGAACACGAGCACCGACGCGCCGACCGTCACCGAATTGCTCGGCGCGGTCAGCCACACCCCGAACCCGGAGACCAGCCACACCAGGACGGTGACGGCGATGAACTGGCGGACACCGGTGACCAGCAGCAGGAATCCGAGGATCAGCAGCGGCACCAGGTTGGACAGCAAATGACCCCAGCCGGTGTGCAGCAGCGGCGCGTCGAGCACCCCCCACAGTCCGCCGAGACTGCGCGGCTTGATGCCGGCGCCGCTGGTCAGCGAGTAGCCGGTGGCGGAGTTGATGATCTGCAGGACGGCGAGGATCGCGCCGAACACGCCGATCGTGACGGCGGCCGGCAGCAGTCGCTGGCGGGACAGCAGCGGCGGTGTGGTGCGGGCCGGCGCGGAGGCATCGGACGGTCCGGCGGGCACAGGCGTCGTCATACCCCTTACCTTACGGAGACCGCCGACCCCCCGGTATGACGCAGCCACCGGTATGACGCAGCCACCGGGCGGAGCGCGTCAGACACTGTCGAGCATCAGCATGACGAGGGACTCCTGCACGGCGGAGAGCCACCGGTAGGTCTCGTACATCGCGAACTCGGCGCTGTCCGGGTCGGCCGAGGCCGCCGGGGGCTCCTCGATGTCGTCGGTGATGCCGATGCGCACACCGAACGCGAGCCGGATGTCATTGAGCGCAACCAGCCAGGATCGTGCCTGCGGCTCGTCCAGCCGGAACGGTCCGCCCTCCTCGGGCAGCGTGCGCAGCAGGGTCGCGGCCGCGTCGTCCTTCGCGGCGATGACCTCGCGTTCGTGCAGCATGCGCAGGCCCGAGGAGAAGTCCGCATCGTCGCGGTGGAAGTCCGGCAGCAGCCGAGCCACAGCGGGATCGGTCGGGGCGTCGGCCGGACCCATCGTCATACCTGTCAGGGCAGCGAGCGGGTCGGACGGGGCCTCGGCCCTCCGGTCGGCCAGCAGCGTCCGGACCTGCCCGACCAGATCGGTCAGCAGGCGCACCTCGACCGGTTCGATCGAGGCGACGTAGAAACCACGGTGGCGGCTGAAGGGTCGCACGTCACCGATCCTGCATCATGGTCGCCCACAGCCCTGCGCTGTGCAGCCGCGTGACCACCGTCTCCATCTGGTCCCGGGACCCGTTGGCGACGGCGGCGCGCCCCTTGTGGTGCACGTCGAGCATGAGCTGTTCGGCCTTGGCGCGAGGATGGCCCAGCAGCGTCTGGAAAACGTAGGTGACGTAGGACATGAGGTTGACCGGGTCGTTCCAGACGATCGTCACCCAGGGGGCGTCGTCGGCGGACGTGGCGTCGTGCTCGATGTCCGGATCGACGGCGGTCGATGACTCGGTGCGCGCGAGCGGCACAGGGCAGGGCCGGGCCGCGGTGCGCGCTGATACTCGGCTCACGCTGGGCATGCCCCCTAGTCTGGCACTCTCGTCTGGCACCGTCGGAGCGCCGGCCCGGACGCGCACAGGCTGCGCCCCGGTCCCGTCACCGTGCAGCATAGTGCGCACCGCAGGGCTTTTCGGGCCTTCACTACGCTGGTGGTGTGACCAGAAGCGACCTGACCGGGCTCCTGACCGACCAGTACGAGTTGACGATGCTGCGTGCGGCACTGGCTGACGGCACCGCGAGCCGTCCCTGCACGTTCGAGGTGTTCGCCCGGCGGCTGCCCAGCGGACGACGCTACGGGGTCGTCGCCGGGATCGCCCGCGTGCTGGACGCCGTCACCGCCTTCCGATTCGATGACGAGGCCCTGGCCCGCCTCGAGCCGATCCTCGACCGGCGCACGCTGGATCACCTGGCCGACTACGCGTTCGACGGGGACATCGACGGGTATCCGGAGGGCGAGCTGTACTTCCCGAACTCCCCGCTCCTGAGCGTCACCGGCACGTTCGCCTCCGCCGTGGTGCTCGAGACCTTGGTGCTGTCGATCCTCAATCACGACTGTGCCGTGGCGTCTGCGGCGGCCCGAATGACGTCGGCCGCGGAGGGCCGCCCGCTCATCGAGATGGGGTCGCGCCGCACGCACGAGGACGCGGCGGTCGCGGCCGCCCGCGCGGCCTACCTGGCCGGCTTCGCCTCCACGTCCAATCTGGAGGCGGGCCGGGTCTACGGGGTGCCGACCACCGGCACGGTCGCGCACGCGTTCACGCTGTTGCACGAGAGCGAGGAGGAGGCGTTCGCCGCGCAGATCGAGTCGCTCGGCGTCGGCACCACGCTGCTGGTCGACACCTACGACATCACGCAGGGCATCGCGACGGCCATCAAGGTTGCCGGGCCCGGTCTGGGAGCGGTGCGCATCGACTCCGGCGACCTCGGCGTGCTCGCCCGGGCGGCCCGGCGGCAGCTCGACGCGCTGGGGGCGACGAACACCCAGGTGGTGCTCTCCGGCGACCTGGACGAATACTCGATCGCGGCGCTGCGCGGCGACCCGGTGGACGCGTACGGTGTGGGCACCCGGGTGGTCACCGGGTCGGGCGCACCGACGGCCAACATGGTCTACAAGCTGGTGGAGGTCGAGGGCCGGCCGGTGGCCAAGCGCAGCGAGCACAAGGCGACGAACGGCGGACGCAAGTCGGCGATCCGGCGGCACCGCGAGACCGGGACGGCCACCGAGGAGGTCGTGTTCCGGGTGGCCGACGGGCAGCCGGAGCTCGGTCCGCACGATCGGGTCGTGCCGGTGCCCCTGATGCGCGCGGGTCGGGTCGTCGACGGGCTGCCGACGTTGGAGGACTCGCGGGAGCATCTGCGGCGCGCGCTGGTGACGCTGCCGTGGGAGGGGTTGAGCCTGTCCCACGGCGATCCCGCGATCCCGACGACCGTGATCAGCGGGTAGGAAGATCGTTCGATTCGCCGGAAGGAAACCATGACGTACGAATACGCCCCGTCCAGTGCCCTCGTCATCGTCGATATGCAGCACGATTTCGCCGATCCCGCCGGCTCTCTGTACGTGCGGGGCGGCGAGGAGATCGTGGCGCCGATCGGCGAGGAGATCGCCGCGGCACAGGCCGCCGGGGCCACCATCGTCTACACCCAGGACTGGCACCCGCCGCACACGCCGCACTTCGCGGCGGACGGAGGGCTGTGGCCGGTGCACTGTGTCGCCGAGACACCGGGCGCCGAGCTGGTGCCCGGTCTGCCCGTGGTGGGACCGCGGCTGCGCAAGGGCACCGGCACCGAGGACGGCTACTCCGGCTTCTCCGAGGTCGATCTGGCCACCGGGGACACCAAGGGCACGCAGCTGTCGACCCTGCTCGATGACGAGGGCGTAATGGATATCGCGGTCGTCGGGCTGGCCGGTGACTGGTGCGTGAAGGCGACGGCCATCGACGGCGTCGGGCTGGGGTATGCGGTGACGGTGCCTCTGACCCTCACCCGGTTCGTGGAACTGAACGACGGTGACGGGGAGCGCGCGGTGGCCGAGATGCGGGCCGCCGGCGTGACGGT
>CAZIIX010000212.1:0-4824 GCA_964539345.1 uncultured Actinomycetes bacterium
GCAAGTCCGCCATCGTGCCGTTCCACTTCTGGCTTCCGGGCGCCATGGCCGCGCCGACCCCGGCCAGCGCCTACCTGCACGCCGCCACCATGGTCAAGGCCGGCATCTACCTGTTCGCGCGCTTCGCCCCGGCGTTCGCGACGCTACCGGCCTGGCGGCCGGCGCTGCTCATCCTCGGCGGCGCGACGATGCTGCTGGCCGGCGCGGTGGCGCTGCGGCAACGCGACCTGAAGCTGCTGCTGGCCTACGGCACGGTCTCCCAGCTCGGTCTGATGACGATCCTGGCGGCCATCGGCACCCCGGCGGCGCTGGTGGCGCTCGCGGCGCTGCTGATCGGCCACGCCACGTTCAAGGGCGCGTTGTTCTTCGTGCTCGGCATCGTCGACACCGCCACCGGCACCCGGGACATGACGCAGCTCTCCGGCGTCGGCCGGCAGCTGCCCGGCGTGGCCGTGCTGGCGGCGCTCGCGTCGCTGTCCATGGCGGGCCTGCCGCCGATGGTCGGGTTCGTCGCGAAGGAGGCCGGCTACGCCGCGGTGCTCGAGTCGGGCGCGTCCGGGGCGCTGGCGGCCGGAGTGATCGCGGCCGGGTCGGCGCTGACGGTCGCCTACACCGCGCGGTTCTGCTGGGGGGCGTTCGCGCGCAAGGCCGGGACCGCGCCGACCGGGGTCGCCGCCCGCTCCTGGTGGACCCTGCTGCCCACGACCGGGCTGGTCGCCGTGGGCCTGGTGCTGGGCATCGCGCCGCACCCGGTGGACCGCCTGGTGCGCCCGGCCGCCGCCGGCACCGGAACCTCGGTGGCACCGGCGACCGGCGGCCCGCCGGACATCTCGCTGGTGCTCTGGCACGGATTCGGCATGCCGCTGCTGCTCACCACGCTCGCGACGGCGCTCGGCCTCGCCCTGTTCGCGGCGCAGCTGTGGGGCGAACGCCGCCGCGGAGAGCTCACCCGGCCGGGCCGGGAGGCGGGCGCCACCTACCGGCTGATCACCCGCGGCGTCGACCACGCCGCGATGCGGGTCACCGCCGGCACGCAGCGCGGATCGCTGCCGGTCTCGCTCGGCGCCATCCTGTTGGTGCTGGTCGTCTTCCCCGGCACGCTGCTCATCCGGTCCGGGGCGCGGCCCGGCGAGCTGGCCGTCGCCGCATCGCCGGCCCAGGCGGTGCTGCTGGTGATCGCCGCCGGACTGGCGCTGGTCGTGCTGCGCGCACGTCAGGCACTTGCGGCGGTGCTGCTCGTCGGCGGTGTGGGGTACGCGATCTCGGTGCTGTACGTGCTGCGCGGCGCACCGGACCTGGCGCTGACGCAGATCCTGGTGGAGACCGCCACGCTGATCGTGGCGATGCTGGTGATCCTGCGGATGCCGGCCTCGGCGCTGGAGTCGCCGCCGTCCGGTCGGGTCGCGCGCGGCGTGCGGATCAGCCTGGCGATCTGCGTCGGTGCGCTGATGTCGGCGCTGGCGGTGATCATCCCGGCACAGCGACGGCGTGCGCCGGTGCTCGCCGGGCACAATGCCGACGTCGTCGAGGGCAGCGGCGGACACAACATTGTCAACGCGATCCTGGTCGACATGCGCGGCTGGGACACGTTCGGCGAGATCTCGGTGCTCATCGCCGCCGCCATCGGGGTCTCCGGGCTGATCTTCGTGCGCAACCCGCACACCCGGATCCGCCGCGGCGTGGCGCTCGGCGTGGACCCGTCGCCGCACCCGCCCAGCGACCCCTCGCCGTGGCTGGCCACCCAGGCGACCTCGCGTCGCAGCCTGCTGCTGGAGGTGGCCACCCGGTTGGTGTTCCACCTGATCATCATGTTCTCGCTGTACGTGCTGTTCGTGGGGCACAACCAGCCCGGCGGCGGCTTCGCGGCGGGCCTGGTCGTCGGGATAGCACTGACCCTGCGGTACCTGGCCGGCGGGCGGCACGAGCTGGCCGAGGCGGCCCCGGTGGACGCCGGCGTGGTGATGGGCCTCGGCCTGGTGGTGGCGGCGGGCAGCGCGGCGGCCGGGTTGGTCACCGGCGACCCGGCGCTGACCTCCTGGGTCTGGCAGGCGTCGCTGCCGCTGATCGGTCACGTCGAGCTGATCAGCTCCACCGTGTTCGACATCGGGGTGTACCTGGTCGTCGTCGGCACGATCCTCGAGGTGCTGCGCAGCGTCGGCGCGGAGCTGGACCGGCAGGCGGTGCCGCGCCGCGCCCGCCGACGCCGCGCGGCCGCGGGTGCGTCCGCCACCACCGGCACGCCCGAGAACGCCGCGGGTGCGGCCGAGAACGCCGGCGCGGACGAGAACGCCGCTGTACCCCACGCCGCCACCCCGCGCGACACGACCACCCCGCGCGACACGACCACCCCGCGCGACACGACCGCGGCGCGCAGCACCGCCGCCGAGCCCGGCCCCGGGACTGCGTCATGACCGGCGACGCGTTCCTGGCCGGCGGCATCGGCATGCTGTTCGCCGTCGGCGTGTACCTGATGGTGTCCAAGAACCTGATCAAGGTCACGCTCGGATTCCTGCTGGTCGGGCACGGCACCAACCTGCTGCTGCTGGCCGCCGGCACCTGGGGTGCGCCGCCGGTGGTGGAGGGCGGTCCCGCCGACGACGCCGGGCTGGCCGATCCGTTGCCGCAGGCCTTCGTCCTGACCAGCATCGTCATCACGCTGGCCGTGAGTTGCTTCCTGCTGGCCCTGGTCTACCGGCAGTACGCGCTCACCCGCCGCGCCGTGGTCCCCGACGATCCGGACGACGCGCTGCTCGACGCCGACCTGGGAGGGGACGAATGACCGCGCTTCTGCCGATCTCCGTCATCCTGCCGCTGCTCGGCGCGGCGCTGGCCGTGATGTTCCGCGGCGTGCCGGTGGCGGCGCGGACGATCTCGATCACCGTGCTCATCGCCCAGCTGGCCAGCGAGTGCGCCATGCTCGTCGGCGTCGACCGCACCGGGACGATGGTGGTGCACCTGGGCGGCTGGATGGCACCGATCGGCATCGCCCTGGTCGCGGACCGCTTCGCCTCCATCCTGATGGTCGTCTCGACCGTCGTCACGCTGGCGGTGCTGATCTACGCCATCGCCCAGCAGCGCGACATCGACCGCCCGGACGGATCCGCCGCCGCGTTCCATCCCGCCATGCTGCTGATGGCCGCGGGCGTGTCGAACGCGTTCGTCTCCGGCGACCTGTTCAATCTGTTCGTCAGCTTCGAGATCCTGCTCACCGCCAGCTATGTGCTGCTCACCCTCGGCGCCACCCCGGAACGGGTGCGGGCCGGCGCCCCGTACGTGGTCGTCTCGCTGCTGTCCTCGGTGGTGTTCCTCGCGGCGATCGCGCTGGTCTACGCCGCGACCGGCAGCGTCAACCTCGCCGACCTGTCCGGGCGCATCTCGGAGCTCCCCGGCGGGGTCGCGGCCACCCTGCAGGCCCTGCTCCTGGTGGCGTTCGGCATCAAGGCCGCGGTGTGGCCGATGTCCGCCTGGCTGCCCGACTCGTATCCCAACGCGCCCGCCCCGGTGACGGCGGTCTTCGCCGGTCTGCTCACCAAGGTCGGCATCTACGCGATCATCCGCACCCAGACCGTGCTGTTCGGCGGCAACGGCATGACCGACGTGCTGATGTGGGCGGCGCTGGCCACGATGCTGATCGGCATCCTCGGCGCGGTGGCCCAGTCCGACATCAAGCGCATGCTCTCGTTCACGCTGGTCTCGCACATCGGCTACCTGCTGTTCGGGGTGGCGATCGGGTCGCGGGCCGGGCTCAGCGCGACGGTGTTCTACGTGGTGCACCACATCCTGGTGCAGACGGCGTTGTTCATGGCCGCCGGGCTCATCGAGCATCTGCGCGGCACCACGGACGTGTCCAAGCTCGGTGGCCTGGCCCGCGCTGCGCCGTTCCTGGCCGTGCTGTTCTTCATCCCCGCCATGAACCTGGGTGGCATTCCGCCGCTGTCCGGGTTCGTGGGCAAGGTCGGGTTGTTCGTCGCCGGGTTCGACCAGGGCGGCACGATGCCGATGGTGCTCATCGGTGCCGGCACGGCCACCAGTCTGATCACGCTGTACGCCGTGGTGCGGCTGTGGGGGAGGGCGTTCTGGCGGCCGACGCCGGTGGGCGGTGTGCACGAGGATGTGTCGGCCCCCGACGACGAGGAGGAGGCGGGTATGACGGAGGTCGCCGGCCAGCGGCCCGTCGCGCAGCCCGGCCCCGTCGAGCCGCTGCCGGAGGGTATTCCGACGGTAGAGCTCCCCGCCACCGGCGTGCGGCCCCGGCACGTGCCCCGCCGGCTGCCGCGTGGCATGACGGTGCCCACCGCGCTGATCGTCGCCGCGGGCCTGGCGCTGACCGTCGCCGGCGGCCCGCTGTACGGCCTGGCGTCCCGGGCCGGCGGCGAGCTGGCGCACCCGGATGACTACGTCACCGCCGTGCTGGGGTCGCCATGACCGCCTCGAACCCGCCGAGCCGGGGCCTGCGTCAATGGCGTCGTCATTGGCGGGCCCATGTGATGACCATCGGGGTGCTGCTGCTGGTGTGGCTGGCGCTCTGGGGTGCGGTCTCGGTGCCGCTGCTGCTCTCCGGGCTCGGGCTGTCGGTGCTGGTGCTGGTGCTGTTCCCGCTGCCGGAGCTGCAGTTCTCGTTCGGGCTGCACCCGTGGCGGGCGGTGCTGCTGGTCGCCCGGTTCGCCTGGGACGTCGTCGCGGCGAGCGTGCACGTGTCCTACCTGGCGCTGCGCCGCCGCCCGCCCGCCCGGGACGTGCTGGTGGTCGCGCTGGCCAGTGACTCCGATCTGATCCAGCACCTGACCGCGCTGGCCGTCTCGCTGGTGCCGGGCAGCCTGATCA
>CAZIIX010000213.1:0-1239 GCA_964539345.1 uncultured Actinomycetes bacterium
AACGGGGTGCTGAGTCCGATCGGGAGATCGCAATGGTGCGCATCGACGACGTCGCCAAGGCTGCCGGCGTGTCCATCAGCACGGTCTCCTATGCCCTCAGCGGCAAGCGCCCGGTGTCCGAGGAGACGAAGCGGCGCATCGACGAGGTCATCCGCGAGCTGGAATACCGCCCGAACGCGGGCGCGGCCATGCTGGCCAGTCGGCACACGAACATCTTCGCCCTCACCGAGCCGATGCGCCGGGATACACACGCCCCGACGCACATGGCGTTCGTGCTGGCCGCCTCCATCGCCGCCCGGCGCAAGAACTACGACATCCTGCTGCTCACCGACGAAGAGGCCATCGCCGGCATGAACCGGGTGGCTGCCAGCGGTCTCGCCGACGCGATCCTGGTGCTCGACGTCGCCCCCGACGACGAACGCGCCGCTCTGGCGAGGTCGGTGCGGGTGCCGACCGTCTTCATCGGACTGCCCGCCGACCCGACGGGGCTGATCTGCGTCGACCTCGACTTCGAGGCCGCCGCCGCGCTCGCCGTCGAGCAACTGACCGCCGCCGGCCACCGTCATCTCGGCCTCATCGGTCAGACCGAGTCCACCTACCGTCACTCGCACTTCGCCCGCCGGCTGCGCAGCGGCTTCGAGACGCGCGCCGCCGAGACCGGAGCGACGAGCCACTTCGCCACCAGCGGGCCGGATCGCACGGACGCGCGCAGCATCCGCACCGCGGTCGCCGACCTCATCGCGGACGGCGTCACCGCACTCGCCATCCACGCCTCCGACGACGTGCACGACATCGTCCTCGCGACAGTCGCGGAATCCGGACTCGATGTGCCGCACGACGTCTCGGTCGTCAGCGTCGGCAACGTCGCCGACTCCGGAGCGACGTCCGCCCGCATCGACCATGTGCCGCTGATCCCGCAGCAATCCTGCGACCAGGCGGTCGACCTCGCGCTGGGATGCCTGGGCGACAATCCGCCCAGCCCCGGCGTCCGGCTCATCCCGCCGACCTACGAACGTCGCGGATCCGTGGCGCCCGCACCGGCACCGCGCGAAACCGCGGCGAGCAGCACAACTGGATAGCCCACATGGGCCGTCGGGCCTTCGCATACCCGCAATCGAAGCGCTTCGACGTATGACGCAGTAACTCCGGACACATGGCACCACCGGAACGACAGCAGTACCGGCGCAATGGCATGACCGGCACGGCAGCACAGCAGCATCGGCACGACAGCACGACGGC
>CAZIIX010000213.1:1339-4820 GCA_964539345.1 uncultured Actinomycetes bacterium
CAGCACCACCACACAGGAAGGGACCGAGACAATGACTCACACCAGCGGGCGCATGCGGCGAACCGTCGGCATCGCGGCGGCAGCGGTCGCCGCCCTCACACTGGCGGCATGCTCGAGCGGCTCCGGCAGCGACACCACCGACGCGGCCGGCGGCAACGACACCCCCGCCGCCGGCGCCACCGACGACGCCCCCGATAGCGGCGACTCCGACGACGCCGGGCGGACGCTGCGCCTGTGGCACTACGAGGGTGCCGACAGCGCCATGGGCAAGGCGTGGGCCCAGGCCATCACCACCTTCGAGGAGGAGACCGGCGCCACCGTCGACTTCGAGGAGAAGGGCTTCGAACAGATCCGATCCACCGCCAGCCAGGTCCTCAACTCCGACGAGGCACCCGACCTGATGGAGTACAACAAGGGCAACGCGACCGCGGGCCTGTTGGCCAGCCAGGGCCTGTTGACCAACCTCAACGACGCGGTCGAGCAGTACGGATGGGACGACAAACTGGCCTCGTCATTGCAGACCACCGCGAAGTACAACGATGACGGCGTCATGGGATCCGGCAACTGGTACGGCATCCCGAACTACGGCGAGTTCGTCACCGTCTACTACAACAAGGCCATGTTCGATGACGCAGGCCTGACGGTGCCCACCACCTACGAGGACTTCGTCGCCGACATGGACGCGTTCGTCGACGCCGGCATCACCCCGCTCGCCGAGTCCGGCGCCGAGTACCCGCTGGGGCAACTGTGGTACCAGCTCGCGCTCAGCCAGGCCGACCGCCAGTGGGTCAACGACTACCAGCTCTACGAGAACCCGGTGGACTGGCAGGGCAAGGAGATCTCCTACGCCACCGACACTCTCAAGTCCTACGTCGACAAGGGCTACATCGCCTCCGACGCGACCGGCATGAAGGCCGAGGACGCCGGCGTGGCCTTCATCTCCGGGCAGTACCCCATGTTCGTCTCCGGCTCGTGGTGGTACGGCCGGTTCGTCTCGGAGATCTCCGACTTCGACTGGGGCATCTTCCCGTTCCCGGGCAGCGACCTGAGCCTGGGCTCGTCCGGCAACATCTGGGTGATCCCGGAGAAGGCCTCCAACAAGGACCTGGCCGAGAAGTTCATCGACATCACGATGCGCCCCGAGATCCAGGCGATCATGGGCAACAACGGCGGAGTTCCGGTGGCGGCCAACGAGAGTGACATCACCGACGACAAGAGCAAGGAACTCATCGGCGCCTTCAACGACATCACCGCGAAGGACGGACTGGCGTTCTACCCGGACTGGCCGACCCCGACGTTCTACGATGCGATCGTCGCCAACCTGCAGGACCTGCTCAACGGCGTGCAGTCTCCTACCGAGGTCAACGATTCGCTCGGAGCCGAGTACACCCAGTACACGGACTCGCTGAACTGACCAGGCCAGCAACCTGCCGGGGGCGGCCGCACTCCGCCGCCCCCGGCGCACCGGGAGCATGACATGACTGCAGTGCCCTTCGTGCGGCAACCACGGGCCCGCACCACGCGGCGACGGCCCGCCGCGCTCATCCCCGGGCCCGACGGCGGCTACTCGCCCCGTTACTGGCTGTACCTGGTGCCCGGGCTGATCCTGGTCGGCGCCGTCATCGTCGCGCCGATCGTCTGGAACATCTACCTGACGTTCACCTCGTGGCGGGGCATCAAGCCGCCGGAATGGATCGGGCTGAGCAACTGGCAGCGGCTGCTGCACGACGACAAGTTCTGGACCTCGTTCTCCAACAGCATCTGGATGATCGTCGCCATGGTGGTGGTGCCGACGCTGCTCGGCCTCGTCATCGCCGCACTGCTGTTCGACGTGATCGGGCGAAAGTTCAAGCAGGGCACGGCGAGTCTGCTCCGCGCCGCCTACTACGTGCCGCAGATCCTGCCGGTGGTGATCGGCGGCATCGTCATCGGCTGGATCCTGCGCCCCCGCGACGGGGCACTGAACGTCCTGCTGGACAGCGTCGGACTCGGCGACCTGGCACAGAACTGGCTCGGCGACCCGTCGACCGCCCTCGGCTCGATGATGGTCGTGCTGGTCTGGGTGCAGATCGGCTACCCCGTCGTCATCTTCATGGCCGCGCTGCAGCGGGTCGACCCCGAACTGTACGAGGCCGCCGAACTCGACGGCGCCAACTGGTTCCAGCGCTTCCGCTCCATCACCGTGGGCACGATCATGCCGGAGATCTTCGTCGTCACCCTGACCTGCACCATCGCCGCCCTGAAGGTGTTCGGCCCGATCTACGTGCTCACCCGCGGCGGCCCCGGCACCTCCACGATCGTCCCGTCGTACTACTCCTACAGCCAGTTCTTCCAGGCACAGCAGGTCGGCTACGGCGCCACCATCGCCACCGCACTGACCGTCGTCATCGCCATCGTGGCCATCATCTTCGTCAAGGCGCAGAACGCGGTCGAAGCACGAGAGCAGGCGAGATCATGAGCAGCACCGTCGAACTCGGCCACGCCCCGTCACCGGTCCGCGAACCGGCGCGGCGCGCCCAGCGGGCCCCGGCCAGGCGAACACGACGCACCGCCAGCGACTACCTGCTGCTCCTCGGAGCGGTGGCCGGCGCCCTCCTCGTCATCGCGCCGTTCTACCTCATCGTCGTCAACTCGTTCAAGTCCCCCGGCGACTACTCCCGCAACGGCCCGCTGTCCCTGCCGACACGCATCGACCTCACCGGCATCATCGCGTTCTGGAACCGGGTGGACTTCCCGGAGAAGGTGTGGAACTCGTTCTTCATCGCGGCCGTCGTCTCGCTGCTGGCGCTGCTGATCTCGATCCTCAACGCGTTCGCCATCGGCATCGGCCGCGTCCGGGGCCGCTCCTGGATCGTGCTGCTGTTCCTGCTCGCCAACCTGCTGCCCCAGGAGGCGCTGCTCTACCCGCTGTACTACATGGCCAAGCTGGTCGGGCTGTACGACAACGTGTGGTCCGTCATCATCATCTTCACCGTCATCCAGGCCGCGTTCGGCACCTACCTGCTGGCCAGCGTGTTCGGCACGTTCCCGCTCGCCATCCTGGAGGCCGCCGCGATCGACGGCGCCAGCCGCTGGCACATCCTGTGGCGCATCATCTTTCCCATCAGCCGGCCCACCCTGTCGGTGCTGCTGATCTTCTTCTTCATTTGGACCTGGAACGAGTTCCTGATACCGCTCACGTTCCTGATCTCCAACGCCAACCAGACCGTCCCGGTGGCGATCAGCGTGTTGCAGGGCGACCGCCTGATGGACGTGACCACCACCAGCGCCTCGGCGCTGCTCGGGGTGATCCCCACCCTGATCTTCTTCCTCATCTTCCAACGCACGCTGGCACGCGGCATTACCGCAGGAGCAATCAAATAATGAAGTTCACCGACGGCTACTGGCAGCTCCGACCCGGCGTCGCCGCCCTGTATGCGCAGCAGGCGTACGACATCGACGTCGCCGAGCACGCGGACGGGCCGGCCCTCGTCATCACCGC
>CAZIIX010000214.1:0-4809 GCA_964539345.1 uncultured Actinomycetes bacterium
CGGGTCGACAACGGCATCGGTCAGGCCGGCGACCAGCTCTCGCAACCGCGCCGACTGGCCGGCGGCGGGGCCCTCCACGGCCAGGAACGCCTTGGTGACGGCGACCGAGATGCGGTCCGGGTCGAACTCGGCGACGGTGCCGTTGCGGCGTAACACCCGCATGGTTCCGGCGCCGGCGGGGGCCGACGGCACGGTGGCTGCCGTGTCCGTACTGGTCGTGTCGGGGTGCGCCGGGCCGGTTTCGGTGGCGACCGACTGTGCGGTGATCGTCATGCTCTCTCCTCGCGAGCCGTCGTGAACGACGATGCTGCGGGTGAGCAGGCGAATCGGGGCGGAAGCAATCCGGTCCGCGGCTGCCCTCCCACGGGGCGCACCGTCAGCGCCCGCGGTCGCGGACGCACCGGAAGGCAGGTCTTCGGACTCGTGAGCACGCCAGGCCGGAAGACCTGGAGCCCTACTGGCCGTCGCTTCCCGGGACGTCTCGCCCAGTGCTGTCGCGCCCGGTCCGTGTGGACCGTGCGAGGACGGCTGTCGTTCTCACTCACCGCTGCGGGGCAGTTCCGGATTCGCACCGGATTCCCTGTTGCCTCCCCGGCGGCGCGTGCCACCGGGGAACCTTCGGCACGAGTCACCATACATCTGGGGTGCCGCCTTCGGAAGCACCACCACATGTCGTGTCTCGCCGGGTGCGCTCCGGTCGGGGCGCACCCGGTTTCGGCGCCGCCGGTACGGTCCTGTACATGGCACTTCACCCGTCGACGTTCCCCTCCGCCCTGCCCGTGTCCCGCGTGCCCGGTCCCCGTTCGGCGCCGGTGCTCCGGTGGGGCATCCTGGCCACCGGCGGCATCGCCACGACGTTCGTCACGGCGCTGGCGGCGCACACCGACCAGGTGGTCGCGGCGGTCGGCTCCCGGTCGCTCGAGCGCGCCCGGGCGTTCGCCGCCCGGCACGGCATCGACCGGGCGCACGGCAGCTACGACCAGTTGGTCGCCGACCCGGGGATCGATGCGGTCTACGTCGCGACGCCGCACAGCGAGCATCGTCGCGCCGCGATGGCCGCGATCGCGGCGGGCAAGCACGTCCTGGTGGAGAAGTCGTTCACCCGTAACGCCGCCGAGGCCCGGGAGGTCGCCGATGCCGCCCGGGCGGCGGGGGTGTGCGTCATGGAGGCGATGTGGACCCGGTTCCTGCCGCAGTCGGATGTGGTGCGGCAGCTGCTGGCGGACGGGGCGCTCGGGGACGTCGCCACGGTGATCGCCGACCACGGCCAGTACTTGCGGGCGGTCGACCCGTCCCACCGGCTGCTCAACCCGCACCTGGCCGGCGGCGCCCTGTTGGACCTGGGGATCTACCCGGTCTCGTTCGCGGTGTTCGCCGCCGGTGTGCCCGACCGGGTCACCGCCGTCGGATCACTCACCGAGACCGGGGTGGACGCGCAGGTGTCGATGGCGCTGCAGTGCGGACCCGTGCACGCGTCGCTGACCACCACGCTGTTGGCGCAGACTCCGACGACCGCGTCGATCTCCGGCAGCCTGGCCCGGCTGGACCTCACCGGCCCGTTCTACGCCCCGGCGGTCCTGACCGTGACCGGCCGGGGGGTCGACGGGCCGCGTCTGGTCCGCGGCGTCGACGAGATCGCCGGCCACCATGGATTGTGCTTCCAGGCCTGCGAACTCGCGCGCTGCGCGCGTGCCGGTATGACGGAGTCTCCGCTGCTGCCCCTGGCGGAGAGTGTCGCCATCATGGAGGTGCTCGACGAGGTCCGGCGACAGGTGGGCGTGGTCTACCCGGACGAGTGAGGCGCCGTCAGCGCAGGCCGTCGGCATAGGCGCGCGCGACGGTGCGCACGTCCTGCTCCGGGTCTTCCCCGCGGGCGCCGGCGGCGAAGGCCAGCCGGAAGATCTGCTCGCCCACCGAATCCCCGTCGGGCAACGGCACGTCGACGTCGTACTTGGCGGCGCGGGAACCGAGCTTGGCGGCCAGTGCGATCGCCGGCTGAGCGAGTGCCACGCCGTCCAGCGGGGACGGCCGTTCGTGCTCGGCCCTTTTCAGCTCCTCCCAGCGGACCTGCTGCTCGTCCGGGGTCAGGGTCTCCCGCTCGTCCGGCCCACCGAACACGTAGGGGTGGCGACGGAGGAGCTTGTCCACCAGGCCGTCGGCGACCTCGTCGATGTCGAAACCGCCGTCCTCGGGCGATCTCTCGGCGGCGATGCGGGAGTGGAACAGCACCTGCAGCAGGACGTCGCCGAGTTCCTCGCGCATGGCGGCGGTATCGCCGTCCTCGATGGCCTGGACCAGCTCGTAGCACTCCTCGACCAGATATCGCAGCAGCGTGGTATGGGTCTGCTGGCGGTCCCAGGGGCAGCCGCCCGGCGAGCGCAGCCGGTCCATCACGGCGACCGCGCGCCGCAGTGCGGAGCCGGCGGCGGGGTTCGCGTCCGGGGCGCCGGTGGGGCCGGGTTCCGCCGTCATACTCACATTCCGTTGCTCGACGGGACGACCAGCAGCGTCTTCGGATCCCAGGTGCCGAACCGTGGATTGACCGTGATCGTGCGGTCCTCGGCGTACTTGCGCAGCAGCAGCGAACTCAGCACCATGTACCCGTCGAGGGTCTGCGAGGCCTGCACGTCCTGCGCGGTGAGCGTGGCCGGTTCCTCCACGCGTTTGGTCACCCGGATCACGTAGAAGCCACCGTTGGAGTCCGGGAACAGCACGATCTCGCCCTCGGGCGCGGTGAAGATGCCGGTGATGGCGTTCTCCGCCGACTTCAGCAGGGACATCTCGCCGCCCGGCGCCTGCCCCGCCGACCGGGCGGCCGCGGCGTCGGAGTCCATGGCGGCGGGGTCGCTGAGGTAGGTGGCGCGGTCGGCCACCGCCTCGCTGCGGTCCGCGGCATGCACCGCATCGACGGTGACCGTTACGTTCGTGACCTCGACGCCCTGCTCCGGGATCGCGCTGACGAGGTCGGAGAGCACCAGGTAGTCGAAGATCGCGTCCGGCACGTCGGCCGCGGGCACGTGGAGCTGTTGCGCGATGGAGGCCGATCCCCCGTTGTCGGCGATGAACGCGTTGACCTTCGTCTCGTCCACGTCGATGTTCTCGGCGCGCGCGGCGTCCTTGACCAGTTCGTGCCGCACCAGATCGGTGGTCTGGTCACGGTTGAGCATGGCCCGGGTCTGCGGATCGACGTCGCTGGACTGGCCGGCGGGCATGGTATCGGTCAGGATCGCGTCGGTGCGCTGCTGCACGGTCTGCTGCGGGATGGTCATGCCGTCGATCTCGATGGCGGCCCCCGGGACGGTGCCGCAGCCGGTCACCGCGAGGGCGACCGCGGTCAGCCCGGCGAGGATGCCGACGAGGCGCGTGCGCGGTCCCCGTCGTGTGTCACGACTTCCCTGTGCTGCCGACACCGGCCACTCCCCTATCGGTCGTCAGAACTGCTGTGACGGAGGCGCCGGCGGCACATCCGTGCCGGTCCAGGCTGCCACAGCCCTGCCCGGACAGCGTAACCACCTCGGCGGCGGGTCCCCTCACCCGACGGGCGCCGGAGCGGGCCGCAGCGCCTCGAGCACTCCCCGGCAGAACTCGAGCAGCGCCGCGTCGCGCAGCGCCGGTGCGCCGAGCCGGCCCGACTCGGTCGGCGGCGTCAGTGTCAATGTGTGCGCGGCGGCGCGGTACTTCGCGCCGCGATACAGCCGGGCCATGCGCAGCTGCGCCGACTCCGGCAGGTCGACGCCACCGAACCGCAGGCCCTGCGGACCCATGGTCACCTCCGTCACGCCCAGCCGCTGGCAGGCGTGTTTGAACGCCGCCACCGCGAGCAGATTCTCCACCTGCGGTCCGATCGGGCCGTAGCGGTCGACGAGTTCGCCGCGCACCGCGTCGAGTTCGTCATCGTCGACGGCGCCGGCGATGCGGCGGTAGGCATCGAGCCGGAGCCGCTCCGAGTCGATGTAGTCGTGCGGGATGTTGGCGTCGACCGGCAGCTCGATGCGGACCTCCACCGGCTCGTCGTCGGTCTCCTCCCCGGCGGCGTCGCGCGCCGCCTTCTTGAACGCGCTCACCGCTTCGCCGACCAGCCGGACGTACAGGTCGAAGCCGACGCCGGCGATGTGGCCGGACTGCTCCGCCCCCAGGATCGACCCGGCGCCGCGGATCTCCAGGTCCTTCATGGCGACCGCCAGGCCCGCGCCGAGCGCCGCGTTCTGCGCGATCGTGGCGAGCCGGTCGTGCGCGGTCTCGGTCAGCGGCCGGTCGGCCGGGTACAGGAAGTAGGCGTAGCCGCGCTCGCGACTGCGGCCGACGCGGCCGCGCAACTGGTGCATCTGCGCCAGTCCGAGGATCTCCGAGCGGTCCACGATCAGCGTGTTGGCGTTGGAGATGTCCAGCCCGGTCTCGATGATGGTGGTGCACACCAGCACGTCGAACTCGCGCTCCCAGAAACCGTTGATGACGCGCTCCAGGGTGTGCTCGTTCATCTGCCCGTGCGCCACCGCGATACGGGCCTCCGGCACGAGTTCGCGCAGGTGCGTCGTCACCGATTCGATGTCCGAGACGCGGTTGTGCACGTAGAACACCTGGCCGTCGCGCAACAGCTCCCGCCGGATCGCCGCGGCAATGAGCTTGTCGTCGCGGACGCCCACGTAGGTCAGGATCGGGTGCCGGTCCTCGGGCGGGGTGGCGATGGTGGACATCTCGCGGATGCCGGCCAGGCTCATCTCCAGGGTGCGCGGGATCGGGGTGGCGGACATGGTGAGCATGTCCACGTTGGCGCGCAGCGCGGTGATGTGCTCCTTGTGCTCCACCCCG
>CAZIIX010000215.1:0-4795 GCA_964539345.1 uncultured Actinomycetes bacterium
GGCGCGGCCATGGCGCCCGGAAGCCAGAAGTGGAACGGCACGATGGCGGACTTGCTGATGCCGCCGACCAGCATCAGCGCGACGGCGACGGTCGTGGCGGTGCCACCGGGCGGATCGGCGACGATGGCCGAGATGGTGAACGTGCCGGCGTGCACACCCAGCAGCACGGCGCCGACCAGCAGCGTCAGCCCTCCGGCGGTGGTGACCATCAGCGCCCGCGATGCCGCCTGCCGCGAGGGGAGCCGGCGCACCCGGTGGGCGATGAGCAGGTAGGACAGGATGCCGGTGAGCTCCCAACAGACCACCAGCAGCATCAGGTTGTCGGCGAGCACCAGGGCCAGCATGGCGGCGGTGAACGCCACCAGCGACCCCGCGTACTTCGGCAGGCCGTCGTCCAGCGGCGGGAAGTACCGCACCGAATAGAGCAGCACGGCGGCGCCCAGGATCGTGATGATCAGGCCCATCACCATGCCGAGCACGTCGAGCCGCAGGTCCAGGCCGAGCCCGATCTGCGGGATCCAGGCCGCGGCCGTGCGCGGTTCGTCGCCCCGCGCCACGGCGGGGAGCAGCAGTAGGAGCCAGAGCGCCACCAGGGCCGGCCCCATGGCCAGGATCGCCAGGGCTCCCCTTCCGACCTTCGCCACGAACCACGGCGCCGCGACGGCCATCGCCAACAGGCCAGCGAGCAGGAACGGTGCCAGTGCGAAGGCGTCGCTCATGGCACCACCGGTCGCGCCGGCGGCGCGCATGCCGTCATGGGCCCATCACCGTCGCAGCATGGCCAGGCGGCGGGCCAGCGGGCCCAGGCCCATCCCACCCAGGCGCAGTGCCGAGGTGTGGAAGTCCTTGAGGTCGAACGCGGCGCCCTGGTGCCGGCGGGCGGCATCGCGGGCGTCGAGCCACACGCGTTCGCCGACCTTGTAGGCGGGCGCCTGACCGGGCCATCCCAGGTAGCGGTCGATCTCGTCACGGCAGTGGGCGGGGTCGGTGATGGTCCTGGTGAGCAGGAACTCCAGGCCGAGTGCGGGGGTCCATCGCTCGCCCTCGTGGAATCCGGTGCCGGACGGGATCGCCAGCTGCAGGTGCATGCCGATATCGACGATCACCCGGGCGGTGCGGAACAGTTGCGAGTCGAGCAGGCCCAGCAGGAGCCCGTCACTGTCCAGATAGCCCAGTTCGCGCACCAGTTGCTCGGCGTACAGCGCCCATCCTTCGGCGTGTCCGGACGTGCCGGACATCAGCCGCTGGAAATCGTTGAGGTGGTCGCGTGCGTGGGTGGCGGTGGCGATCTGCAGGTGATGCCCCGGGACGCCTTCGTGGTAGACGGTCGTCGTCTCCCGCCAGGTGGAGAACACGTCCCGGCCGGGCTCGACCGACCACCACATGCGTCCGGGACGGGAGAAGTCGTCCGACGGCCCGGTGTAGTAGGCGCCGACTCCGCCGCCGGGTGGCGCGATCCGGCACTCGATGGTGCGCATCACGTCCGGGATGTCGAAATGTGTGCGGCCGAGTTCGGCCACGGCGGCGTTCGCGAGCTGCTGCATCCAGTCGCGCAGGCCGTCGACGCCGTGCACCTGGTAGTCGGGGTCGGCGTCGAGCGCGTCGGCGGCCGCCTGGGGGCCGGCGCCGGGTGTGATCCGGTCCGCGACGCGGTGCAGCTCGGCCTCGATCTCGAGGAACTGCTGCCATCCCCACCGGTAGGTTTCGGCCTGGTCGACGGTGTCGCCGAGGAACTGGCGGGAGGCGAGCACGTAGCGTTCTTCGCCGACCGCGTCGAGTTCGGGCGCCTGCGGCCGCAGGTCGGTGCGCAGGAACCAGCCCAGGGCGCCGTAGGCAGCGTCCGCGGCTCGGGCCGCGTCCCGCAGCCGCCGGCCCAGCCGGTCGTCGGCGTCCCCGGAGTCGGCGTCGCGGGATTCCGCGAGCCGGGAGAAGAACCCCGGCTGTGACGCGGTCCCGGCGTAGGTCTGGCACTGCTCGGCGCACTTGTCGACCTGGCGCTGCGCGGCGACGCGCCCGCGGGCGGCCGCGTGGCTCAGGCTGCGCCGATAGCCGTCCAGCGCCGCGGGAACGGCGGCCATCCGGCGAACGACGTCATCCCAATCGTCATCGCCGGCGGTGGGCAGCAGGTCGAAGACCATCCGCACCTCCTGCAGCGGTGACGCCATCACGTTGAGGTCGGCGTGCGCCCACCCGGAGTCGTAGCGGTCCCGGTCGACGGAGAGCCGTTCGAGGATGACCTCGCGGGCGACGTCGTCATCGGTGCCGGTCGACGGTGCCGCCTCGATCGTCCGGCAGGTGCGCGAGACCAGGTCGGCCACGGCCGCCAGCCCGTCCGGCGACAGGTCATCCAGCCCGTCCGGTGCGTTCTCCCGTCGTCCGAGCCATAGCGCGGTCATCGGGCTCAGTGCGCACAGCTCGGCGACGAAGGCGTTCGACCGGGTGGTGATCTCCGAAGCGGGCGGCGCTGGCGTCATAGTCGAAAGATTACCGGGCGGCCGGGCGCGGTCCGCAGCCCGCGCAGGTCGGTGCCGCCCTGGCGACCCGCCCGCGGACGGCCGGATCGGAACAGGCAGGATACTTAGCACAATCACCGTGGAGCACCGGGGCGAACGAGAGGTGTGATGCCGCATGAGGTCAGCGCGCCCCGTGCCACGCCCACGGCCGGCGGCGCCGGCGCGGCCATTGCGCGGAACCTTGCGGACTACGGCGGATTGCCCTATAACTGACCGTAGGCAACAACGTTCGTCGAGATCCCAAATGGGAACGTCGCGAACAGGTGTCGGTGCCCGTATGGCTAGATGCGCCCACCCCTCCTGCCCACGAATCGCCCCCTGGGGTCACGTCGTCGTACGACGCCAGGAAGGAGCGGACTCACACTTCACTGCGTCACCGGTACGTGCCAGCGGACGCTCCTTCCTCTTGCTGGGTCCTCGTACTGTTTGGCATATGCCGATGGCTCTTGTCGAAAGGGAAGACCATGGCAGAAGACATGATGTCGGCGGACGCCGAGGGCACGCTGATTCGAACTCCACCGGTCGCCGACCCCGCCGCACTGGGCCTGGCCGGATTCGCACTGACGACCTTCGTCCTCTCGGCGCACAACGCCGGGTGGGCACCCGATCTGATCTGGGTGGGCTGCGCGTTCTTCTACGGCGGCGTCGCCCAGTTCCTCGCCGGAATGTGGGAGTTCCGCAACCGCAACACTTTTGGCGCCGCAGCGTTCGGCTCATACGGTGCGTTCTGGATGAGCCTGGCGTTCTTCATCATGCTCGACCTGTTCGGCAAGATCCCGGCCAGCGATGTCCAGACGGACTTGGGCTGGTTCCTGCTGGCGTTCGCGATCTTCAACACCTACATGATGATCTGGAGCGCGTTCACGTCGATGGCGGTGTTCCTGGTCTTCGTCGTCCTGGAGGCCACCGAGATCATCCTGTTCATCGGCTTCTTCGCCGGAACGGCGTGGATCGTCAAGGTCGGTGGGTACGTCGGCGTGGCCGATGCGATCATCGCCTGGTACGCGTCGGCCGCGACAGTGGGCAATTCGGTGGCCAAGCGTGTGGTCGCGCCCGTGGGTGGCCCACTGGTCCGCCCGGCGGAAGCGGCGAGGGTCTGACCGACCGGGCCGCGATCGACGCCGGTCACCGTTCGGGACTGGCCGACCGGCGCATGACGAGGCACAGTAAACGACAGGAGGCATCAGTTGTGGCAGCGGCCGCGGCGGGGTGTGCGACGCCGTACCCCGCCGCGGCCGGGTCGAAGAGCACTACATGGATCGAAAGGGCTTGAGGTCACATGACACAGTCGGAAACGAAGAACATCTCCAACCTGCTCAACGAGCAGCGGACATATCCGCCGGACCCGGAATTCACCGCGCAGGCCAACGCCGGCACGGGCTTCTACGACCAGGATCCGGATGCCTTCTGGGAGCGCGAGGGGCGCGAGCGGCTGAGCTGGTTCACCCCGTTCGAGAAGCTCAAGGAGTGGGATCCCCCTTACGCCAAGTGGTACCTGGGCGGGAAGATCAACGCCTGCTACAACGCGGTGGACCGCCACGTCGAGAATGGGCTGGGCGACAAGGTCGCCTACTACTGGGAGGGCGAGGACCCGTCCGACCGGATCACCATCACCTACGCCGATCTGCAGTCGCGGGTGGTCAAGGCCGCCAACGCGTTCAAGGAACTGGGGATCGCCAAGGGGACGACGGTCGGCGTCTACATGGGCATGGTGCCCGAGCTGCCGGTGACGATGCTGGCGCTGGCCCGGATCGGCGCGCCGTTCACCGTCGTGTTCGGCGGATTCTCCGCGGACTCGCTGGGCGGCCGGCTCAATGACATGTCCTGCCAGTATCTGATCACGCAGGACGGCGCCTGGCGGCGCGGGGCGCCCTCCCCGCTCAAGCCGATCGCCGACGAGGCCATGGACATGGCGCCGGGCGTGACGACCTGCGTGGTGGTCAAGCGCGCCGGCAACGACGTCACGATGGCCGACGGCCGGGACCACTGGTGGTCCGATGTGGTCGACGGCCAGTCGGACGATCCGGCGAGCATCCCGTGCGAGCCGATGGATTCCGAGGATCTGCTGTTCCTGATGTACTCGTCGGGCACCACGGGCAAGCCCAAGGGGATCATGCACACCACCGCCGGGTACCTGGCCGGCACCTCGACCACGCACCACTACATCTTCGACATCAAGCCGGAGTCGGTGTACTGGTGCGCCGCGGACATCGGCTGGATCACCGGACACAGCTACATCGTGTTCGGACCATTGGTCAACGCCGCCACATCGGTGATGTACG
>CAZIIX010000216.1:0-4756 GCA_964539345.1 uncultured Actinomycetes bacterium
ATCAGTAGCCGCTTCGTGCCCGTCACACGATCCCGGGACCGTGTAGCACGGCGGCGCCGTTCCGATGAAGCCGCACCATGGCCGCGAAACGGCTCGACGTTTCCCGCTGGCTCGGCTGGGCGGTTCTCGGCCCACTAGGCGTCGATGTCGGTGACCGTACGCGCGTAGGCGTGTTCGCGCCCCCATGGATGCACAGGGCCCTTGACATTGAACCGACGGTGACCCAGTGTCGAACGTATGACCGGGTTCGCACGAATGGAATAGAGCGAACTATGCAAAGGAATAACACAGGCGATATTCCACAACATAACGACGACACAGACTTGGACAATGAGATCACGGCGATCTGTGCGGAATTAATTGAACAACACAGTCCGCCAGCGCACGCCAGGTCCGGCGGTGAACACATTGTAGTTCCCATAGGGGCGGAGGTCGTAGGCTGCGCAGCGAAGGCCGCGGTCGCCGTATTTGCTCCGAGATTCTACGGCATCGGAACGCTCACGTTCGCGCGATCCAGTTCAGGTTGGCTCCGGACCGGCGGGGGCGTCCCTCAAATATTCGACGGCAATGAACGGTAAGTAGCTGAGAGATTTGATGCGTGCAGGCGCCGCCCGGCAAGCGATGAATGGGGCGGCGAATTACTGAGAATTGCGGACGGGCCGCACTGCTCAGCGGTCGTTCGTCCTGGCGCGCAAGCGTATTACACAGCGTCTGTGGTTCTGCGCGCTGCCGCTGAGATTCCTTACCTCACCGTCGAAGGCCAGCGTCGTGAAGTCCCGTGGCACGGCTGGGTTCTCGTTGCATGGCGGGAACACGGACCAGGGCAATCTTCAATGGAGGAGCATGCCGGAGAGCCAAGTCTCGCCCTACCAGAAGTGCGAGCCGTTTCTTTCACAGGTAACCAGTTTCGGCTCCGGATAGACGGTACGCGTGCGCGGTGCCGATGAAGACTCGGCACTGCGGGCGGAGGGCGCGGGGGGTCGCCGCACTGACGGACGGATCGGATAGGCGCCACGAGCATTCGCCGACATGTGACAGGATCGCGGGGTAGAACAACTCGCGCGATCGCGACTTACGTGCTAGCATATTGCAACATGAGGACGCTGTATTTGCGTAATGTTCCGGACGATGTCGTGCGGCGGCTCCAGCGCCTGGCCGCGGCGGATGCGACCTCGGTTGGTGCCGTCGCTGTCCGCGAACTGGCCGAAGTCTCCCGGCGGGCAGACAACCCTGCCCTGCTGGCGCAGTTGCCCGACCTCTCCATCGACGTCGCTTCGATCGTCGACGACCTGGACAACGAACGCGCCAACCGATGATCGTCGTCGATGCCTCGGCAGCGGTATCGGGACTGCTCAACAACGGCCAAGCACGCCGAACGCTTGGCACCGAACAAGTCCACGTGCCACACCTCATCGACTCTGAAGTGGCCATCGCACTGCACCGGCGGGTCCTCGCCGGCCAGATCAGCGAACGGGACGGATGGTCGGCCCTCGACACCTGGCGCCGACTGGCTACCACTCGATACCCGGTGCACGGCCTTCTCGAGCGAGTGTGGCAATTGCGAACGAACCTCTCCGCCTACGACGCCGGCTACGTCGCCCTGGCCGAGGCGCTCGACTGTTCGCTGCTCACGGCCGACGCCCGCCTGAGCCGCGCCCCAGGTATCCGCTGCACAGTCACCACCGTGCCCCGGTAGCAAAACCGAGGGACAGCGGTACGGGCAATGCTCCGGACGGACATGATGGTGACCGCGGCTGGCCGCCGGTGGTCGTCGACTCCTACACGGCGCCGAACTGCCGGTCGCCGGCGTCGCCCAGACCCGGCACGATGAAGCCGGAGTCGTTGAGCCGCTCGTCGACCGACGCCGTCACCACCCGCACCGGCAGTCCCGACTCGGCGATCGTCACCAGCCCCTCCGGCGCCGCCAGGCAGCAGATCGCGGTCACGTCCGTCGCGCCGCGATCGACCAGTAGCCGAATGGTGTGCACCATGCTTCCGCCGGTCGCCAGCATCGGGTCCAGCACCCACGTGGGCCGCCCGGCCAGCGATTCCGGCAGCGACTCCATGTACGGAGTCGGCAGCAGCGTGGTCTCGTCCCGGGCGAGCCCGACGAAGCCCATCTGCGACTCGGGGATCATCGCGTGGGCCTGGTCGGCCATCCCCAGTCCGGCCCGCAGCACCGGCACCAGCAGCGGCGGGTTGGTCAGCCGGATTCCGTTCGTCCTGGCGACCGGGGTGTGGATCGGGTACTGCTCCGTCGCCAGTGTCCGACTCGCCTCGTAGATGAGCATCAGCGTCAACTCGTGCACCGCGGCCCGGAAGGTCGCGTTGTCGCTGCGGGCATCGCGCATCGTCGTCAGCCGGGATGCGGCCAACGGGTGGTCAACCACCGTGATGGGCAGGTCTGCGGGGATCTCGTGCGGTTTCGGCATGGTGGTCATCCTGCCAGGCCCGTCGGCCCTTCGGCACGTCAGCGGTCACCGATCGCGTCGGGTCAATGGCGACGGCGACGACTGTGCCGGCTCGACCCGGGTCGAGATGCGGCCATCGATGACGAAGTCCGTCGCGCCGACACCGGGTGCCAGGAGCGCATCGTTTGTAGGATCGAACCATGAGCCCTGCTGACGACGATCCGCGACCGGCGGCCGCGGCGACAACCCTTACCCTGCCCGCACGTCCCGCCCTTCCGCCGCACTTGGCCGACGCGACTGCCGACGAGGCGGCGCTGCGCCGTTTCCTGCACGGATTGCCGGGGGTCGATCCGGTCGGGGTCGAGCAGCGCGCGGCGGCGTTGGCCACCCGCTCGATCAAGCGGGAGTCGAAGCTGGCGGCGCTGGATCTGGCGATCTCCATGGTCGATCTGACCACGCTGGAGGGCGCCGACACGCCGGGCAAGGTGCGCTCGTTGTGCGCCAAGGCGCGTCGCCCGGACCCGGAGTGGCCGGATGTGCCGCAGGTCGCCGCGGTGTGCGTGTATCCGGACCGGGTGGCGATCGCCGTCGAGGCGCTGGCCGGCACCGGGATCGGGGTGGCCAGCGTGGCGACCGCGTTCCCCTCGGGACGCTCGTCATGGCAGGTCAAGCTGGCCGACACCCGGCTGGCGATCGATTCCGGTGCGAGCGAGGTCGACATGGTGATCGACCGGGGAGCATTCCTGGCCGGCGAGTACGGCTCCGTGTTCGACGAGATCGCCGCGATCAAACAGGCCTGCGGCGAGACTCGGCTCAAGGTGATCCTGGAGACCGGCGAGCTGGCGACGTACGACAACGTGCGGCGCGCCTCCTGGTTGGCGATGCTGGCCGGCGCGGACTTCATCAAGACCTCCACCGGCAAGGTATCCCCCGCGGCGACGCTGCCGGTGATCCACGTGATGTTGCAGGCGGTGCGGGATTGGCGGTCGGAGACGGGCCGGCAAGTGGCGGTCAAGCCAGCCGGCGGGATCCGCACGGCCAAGGATGCGATCCGCTATCTGGTGGCGGTCAACGAGGTCGCCGGGCCGGAATGGCTGGACCCGTACTATTTCCGGTTCGGCGCGTCCAGCCTGCTCAACGACCTGCTGATGCAGCGGCGAACCCAACGACAGGGCCACTACTCCGGCCCGGACTATGTGACGGTGGCATAACTCATGGCGAAGAGATCACGGCCGGAATCGGCCGACGATGGTGCGACCACTTCGGCGGGCGGTGCGGCGACAGCAGGGGGCGGCGCGGCGACCGCGACCGGCGCGGCGGTGCAGCCTCGGGCTTCCTCGGCGGTGGCGTGGGAGTACGCGTCGGCGCCGGAGTCCGCGGCGATCGGGCGGATCCAGTCGCGGTATCGGATGTTCGTGGGCGGCCGGTTCGTGGACGGGCGCGGCGACGATGTGCCGACCATCAATCCGGCGACCGAGGAGCCGCTGGCGCAGGTGTCGTGGGCCTCGACCGCGGACGTCGATGACGCGGTCCGGGCCGCCCGCACTGCCTACGAGACGGTGTGGTCGAAGCTGTCCGGGTTGCAGCGCGGCACCTACCTGTTCCGCATCGCCCGCGGCATCGCCGAGCGCGCGCGCGAACTCGCCGTGGTGGAGACGCTGGACAACGGCAAGCCGATCAAGGAGTCCCGCGACGCCGACATCCCCACTGCCGCAGCGCATTTCTTCTACCACGCCGGGTGGGCAGACAAGTTGCAGCACGCCGGGTTCGGCCCAGATCCGAAGCCACTGGGCGTCGCCGGACAGGTGATCCCATGGAACTTCCCACTGCTGATGGCCGCGTGGAAGATCGCCCCGGCACTGGCGGCCGGCAACACCGTCGTCATCAAACCCGCTGAGACCACACCGTTGTCGCTGCTGGTGCTGGCCGAGATCATCGCCGACGCCGGGCTGCCCGAGGGTGTGGTGAACATCGTCACCGGAGCCGGCGACATCGGCGCGCACCTGGTCAACCATCCGGGGATCGACAAGGTCGCCTTCACCGGCTCGACCGCGGTCGGTCGACGCATCCAGCACTCGCTGGCCGGCACCGGACGGAAGATCACCCTGGAACTCGGCGGCAAGGCCGCCAACATCGTGTTCGACGACGCGCCGATCGATCAGGCCGTGGAGGGGATCGTCAACGGCATCTTCTTCAACCAGGGGCACGTGTGCTGCGCCGGATCCCGCCTGCTGGTGCAGGAATCCGTCGCGGACGAGGTGATCTCGAAGCTGCAGGACCGGATCTCCACGCTGCGGCTGGGCGATCCGATGGACAAGAACACCGACATCGGCGCGATCAACTCG
>CAZIIX010000217.1:0-1130 GCA_964539345.1 uncultured Actinomycetes bacterium
CGCACGTCGCCGTGCGTGACGACCTCGATGCGATCCAGGTTCGGCGAATGGACCGGGAAGGTGCGCTCCACGCCGACCCCGAAGCTGACCTTGCGCACGGTGAACGTCTCGCGCACGCCGCCACCCTGGCGACGGATGACGACGCCGGTGAAGACCTGCACGCGGGAACGAGAGCCCTCGATGACCTTCACGTGCACCTTGACGGTGTCGCCGGGGCGAAACTCGGGAATGTCGTCGCGTAGCGATGCGGCGTCCAGCGCGTCCAAGGTGTTCATGGTGTCCTTCTCAATTCCTGCGTCATACCACTCGTGGCCATCTCGCCCGGCACCGGATGGGCGGGCGGAAGCCGGCATCCTGCCCGTCTGCGGGGACGGACTGCCGGCCGGTGCCGACGCCACCCGGGATCCCGGGCCGGCAGACGGCAACCGCTCTATTGTGCCAGATTCGTCCGCCAGACAAAAATCATCTATGACGGCGGGTCGGGTCGACCCTCGGCCGCTACTGCTGCGCGCGGCGTCGGCGGTTCCTGGCTCGGCGCGCGGCGCGGGCGGCCCGTTCGGCCTCGACCCGGTCGACCAGCCCGGCCGGCGGCGCGACGCCCAGTTCGGTGAGCACCTCGAGGTCTCGTTCGTCACAGTCGTCGGCGGTCAGCGCGGTCAGCAGGTCCGGCCGGAAGCGAGCGGTGCGGCGCAGCGACTCGTCCCGCCGGTACCTCTCGATCAGCGCATGGTTGCCGGAGAGCAGCACGTCGGGCACGGGCAGATCGCGGAAGACCGCAGGTCGGGTGTAGACGGGGCTTTCCAGCAGTCCGCCGCTGCCCGCGGAGAACGAGTCGTCGGCGGCGGAGGCGGCATTGCCCAGCACGCCGGGGAGCAGCCTGCCGACCGCTTCGACGATGACGAGGGCCGCGGCCTCTCCCCCGGCGAGCACATAGTCGCCGATGGACAGCTCGCGGACTGTCATGGTCCGGGCGGCGGCGAGTGGCACGCGCCCGTCGATCCCCTCGTAGCGACCGCACGCGATGACCAGGTGCGATGCTGCGGCGAGATCGGCGGCGACGGACTGGGTGAAGGGTTCGCCGGACGGGGTGGGGATGATCAGGACCGGTGTGGCGCGCGGGTCGGTGCCGG